>NZ_MIBT01000078.1:0-16740 GCF_001829605.1 Sulfuricurvum sp. RIFCSPLOWO2_12_FULL_43_24
TATGAGGAACTTCCCCCTGCTGACGAACGAGGACGATGGTGTATTTTTTCGACTGCACGAGACGTGATAGATACCGCTCGATGGAGACGGTCGGAACCCCTGCTAATAGAGGGTTTTGGATGGAGTTTTCTAAAATCGTTTTGTTTTTACGGGTAAGCTGAATGTTGAGGAACTCGGCAACTTCCTTCGCTTTGCCGATCTTCATTGATTCGTTATTGACTTCATATACCTCAAAAAACGATCCCACTTCGATGATGACGAGGGTATCAGGACCGTATTTGGCCTCACATACAGATTGGAGTTCGAAATAAATTTCAGAGAGGAGCTTACTTTTATCTTGTAACAGTGCTCCGATCTCTTCTGTACTCATCCTATCTCCGCATCATCTCGTCATTCCCGACCTGATCGGGAATCCAGCTCAAATTTAATGATTTGATTATAGCGAAGCGGGGCTAAATCTTTCTCTCGTTCCGCCTCTCACCTAAGACAAGTCTTAACATTTAACGCCCGACACGTATAGTGAAATACTATTTCGTATGACTTCCGTCACAAAACGGCCCATTTTTACTTTTCTTGCAACTGCACAAATAATACTCTTTACTTTCTTCTACTGAAAAAACACTAGGAGTAAAGTCTGTCCCTTTATGAGCGCCATCACACAATACGCCGTCCTTGCTTTTTCCGCATGTGCAGAAAAAATATTTTTTATTAGCTTCCAATTCCATTTTTACAGGTGTTGACATTCTTATTCCTTTTGTATTTGTATAACCTCTGACCTTATTTAGCCAAAATCCCTTCAAGCTGAATATCGAGTTTAACGTCTTCTCCAACTGCTACACCACCGGCTTCGAGGGCAGTATTCCATGTGATACCGTAATCTTTACGGTTTATTTTACCGCTAAGACCCAGACCAATACGCTGATTTCCCCATGGATCTTTTATAACACCGTTATTCTCAAGGTCAAGAATAACATTTTTTGTAACGCCGTGCATTGTGAGATTTCCGTAAGCTTTTTCCCCTTTCACGTTATTAAGAGCAAATGTAATCTCTGGATATTTTTTTGCATCAAACAAGTCCGGTGTTCTTAAGTGATCGTCACGTTTTTGGTTTGCGGTATTGATCGAGTTGACATCGATTTTCCCCGTTAATGCTTTGATTGTTTTTGTTTTTTCATCGTAGCTGATTGAACCGCTAAATTTATCAAATTTACCGTTCACATCCGAGATCATCATATGCTTGATTTTGAAGCCGACAGTTGAGTGATCCGTATCGACGTTGTATGTTCCTGCGAACAAAGACGCAGTACTTAGTATTCCGAATGCGATAAGGGAAGAGAATGTTTTTTTCATGGTATTTCCTTTGTGTTTTAAATTAGTAATGTTAGTGCATCGGCACATCAAACAATAGAACCTTAGACTCCGCTAGTGCTAAAAGCGTATATTCCTCCTCATCTTTGATTTGTATCTCATCTCGTTCATTTAGAGTGTGACCAGCAATTTCAATAGAACCTTCCATCACAAAAATAAGCCGTCCATGCTCAGACTTGACTGGGGCAACAACGATTTGTGCGTCTTTATCCAGATGGGTTGAATGGATTGCTGCATCTTGGCGAATTACCATAGAACCTTCTCTCCCATCACTTGAAACCAAAACTGCCCAGCCGTTCGATTGATCGATATTTGCAAGATCCCTTTTGTCATACGTCGGTATGGCATTTTTATAGCTTGGATGAATCCAGATCTGATACAGCGCCGCATCCGCTTCCATAGTTGCATATTCAGAATGCTTAATTCCTGTACCGGCACTCATATACTGAATCTCACCCGCTTTGGTAATTTCGTGATTTCCTTCAGAGTCTTTGTGTTCCAATGCTCCTTTGGTAACAATGGATACGATTTCCATATCTTTATGGGGATGCATTCCAAACCCCATTCCCGCTTCAATGATGTCATCATTGATAACTCTCAATACCCCAAACCCCATCCGTTCAGGATTAAAATATTCAGCAAATGAAAAACTAAACCGACTGTGAAGCCATCCGTGTTCGGCTGTTCCACGCTCATGTGCGCGATGAATGATAAATGACATTTTTTTCTCCTTCTGTTGTGCTAAAAGTATCATTGGATACGTAAGAAATAATACTTTTAATAGATCTCTTCTGTTCATGGCAACCTAACTATTACTAACTAGTAGTATTTGGGTAAATTTTTATTGCGCTTTTTCGAGTTTACGCAACAGCTTTGAGACGATTTCAAGCTCTTCTTCGTTTAGCCCAAGGTCATACCAACAGCTTAAATTGCTCACATGAGTAGGAAAAATCGACGCGATGAGATCACTTCCCTCTTCGGTAATCTCAAGCATTTTGACGCGACGATCTTCTTCTGATGGAGCTACCCGGATCAGCTTCTTGGACGCGAGGTTTTTGACCACAACGGTGATGTTCCCGGGTGTACTCAAAATAAGTTTGGTAATTTGTCCTACGTTAAGATTCCCGAGATGATACAAAGCTTCAAGAATTGCAAATTGCGGCAAGGTAAGCCCTTGCGCTTCCATCCACGCCGTCTCTTTTGCACGTATTTTCAAAAAAGTTCGAGAGAGTTCAATGTGCGAACGCAAAACTTTGTCTTCATGAATGCCATAACCTTTTGGACGTTTCATCTAAGCCTCCAAAATAAATTTGATAAGAGAATATTACTACTAATTAGTATTAATGTCAAGGAAATATTTTTTTTCTTATATATTAAAAATGGGTCAGGCGTTAAATGTTAAATATGAGGTGGAATGCAGACTGACACTATACACTCCCACTTAGAAAACGGGAGCGAGAGAAAAATTGATAGCTTTGATAGAAAATTCGGTATTCCCGATGAGATTGCGCAGGGTAGGAAAGAGTTTGTGTTTAAGTTGTAATATTTAGCAAATCGTTACATTTTCACTCACAATCCCTAAACCAGCTCTATTTAATCATTTTACACACCGCTTTGTTTAAAGTTGATTTGTTATAATTTCTCTACTTACGGTGAGCCTCTGCACGCACGCTTACCTTGTTCTGATAAACCCCAAGACAAAATCTTCCAATTTACTTCTCAATCCATCCAAATTATCCGATGCAAACAGATTGATTAAATCATCGACCGTTTTGAAGTCATTCGCATCCCCTAATAACACATGAAGCGAATAATAGACATCCAGTATTTTATGCTCGTAAATTGTTTTTCTAAATGCCGTGTGTGTGCCAAACGCTTTCAACCCTCTGAAATTTCGATTGAAAATTCTACCATTATGAGCACATCGGTTACGAAGCTCTTTGAGTCTCAGCAGATAGTTTAAAAACAGTTCATGGCTATAGAAGCCGAATCTTTTTCCCAATAATTTGAGGATGTCATTACCGTCGATTTGTAGCTTCGAGATGATATTTATCAACGTCCCAAGCGTCGCATTTTCAATAAAATAGTGAAATGGTGGGTAATTGATATCTTTCGTCGTATTGACGGCTACCATCGGCTCGCTTTTAATGTAATCGATTTGGTTCGATTGGAAATCATACGTGTTGAGATAATAATCCCGATAGTGAAGGTAGATTTCTTTCTTCTTTTTCGGATTAGGCTGCCGCACCTCCCAATCTTGAACCGATTCGAGTGGCAGAGTGAAAGGTTCCTTATAATTTTTGGCAAGGAGATAACAAAACGGATTATCGGTGATAGCGTAAACGATTTCGATGAGATAGGCTTTCATCCTAATTTCAATCGTGGAAGTCATAGAAAACAGTTTTGACGATAACCGCTTATCAAAATCGTGGATGGCGATGATATCGTCAATCGAATAATCGGATAGATTGTTTCGGAATGCTTTAACATAGCCTTTGAATCGAAAAATTCCAATATCTAAAACCGTCTCTTCGATATTCGCATCACTTTGAGTCGCCGTTTTTTGCAAACCATCGTTATAAAGGGATTGGAGATAGGAGGCAACATCAAGCCGTTTATAGTCATATTTCAAAGTTGCCCCTTTATCCATTAGCCGATATTTTAGCTCAAACCCCTAAAATTTAGATTTATGCGACAAATGCGTTTGCCGTACTCTTTATAAATTTTACCAATTGAATCTTTGGTGTATTTTTTTAAAATTACATTTTTCAATTCAGAATTCAAAAATAAAAATGGGTCAGGCGTTAAATGTTAAATATGAGATGGAATGCAAATATATATTAGGCTTCTTGCATAACCTGTTTTTTCGTTCATGGTGAGCTCACGTGCCCTTTGGGTATATCGAACCATGAATGAAACACCCTTCGACAGGCTCAGGGCGAACGGGATCATATAGTTAAGTTAGGATTATACAAGAAGTCTATTCAAAAAAAAGATTGCTGGATTCCCGCCTAAGCGGGAAAAGAAGAGAAATTTAGATACGAGCGTAAGAGACGCTGATACAAGCGTTAAGGGCAGAGAGTTCTTTAATGGTTTTATCATTAACAGCAGAATCAACAATAATCACCGCAAGAGCTTCACTACTTTTGTTGCGTCCGAGACGGAAATCGGCAATATTCACTTCATGTGCCGCCAGCAACGTACCGACTTGACCGATAACACCCGGTACGTCAGTGTTTTTGAAAAGGATCATGTTCCCTTTCGGTTCAACATCGACGCCGAAACCGTTGATGTCAACGATACGCTGAACGTCGTCATTGAACATGGTCGCACTGATCTCAATCACGTCTTTATCGGTGGTGAGTTTAACGGTTACAAGATTTTTGTAAACAGGGCTGCCTGGAAGCTCTTCGGTTTCGATTTTGATACCGCGCTCTTTGGCTACGAAATCAGCATTTACGTAGTTGATTGTATCCCCTGAGATATCGGCTAATGCACCGACAGTGACAAAAGTAGCCAATGAGTTAACGTATTCCGCAATATCACCGCGACCGCTTACTTTGATTGAGACGATTGAGGCTTTATTAATTTGAGACGCGAGAAACCCTATTTTCTGACTCATTTCCAAAAATGGCTTAACAAATGATGGAATTTTAGTCTCATCAATCGGTAAGTTCAAAGCGTGTGGATACGCAATCCCTTTTGCCGCTTCGATTGCCTGCTGTGCCGCTTCAAGAGCAATCCCCAGTTGAGATTCAAACGTATTGGCACCCAAGTGTGGAGAGACACAAATGTTGTCAAGATCAAGGAGTTTATGATCGGTTGCAGGTTCTTTGTTAAATACGTCGATACCGGCAAAGCGTACTTTACCTGATTTAAGACCGTCATAGAGGGCATCTTCGTCGTACAATCCACCGCGTGCACAATTGATAAGAACCACACCGTCTTTCATCTTCGAAATTTCATCGCTTCCGATCATACCAACGGTCTCTTTGTTTTTCGGAGTGTGGATAGTGATGATATCACACGCCAAAATATCTTCAAAATTCGTCGTATATTTAACACCGACATCCGTCGCTTTTGATGGGTGGATATACGGATCATAAGCAATTACGTCCATCTCAAATGCTTTGGATCGAATACCGACTCGGCTACCGATATTACCGAAACCGATGACACCGAGTTTTTTGCCTTTAAGCTCGTATCCGTACCATTTTTCACGTTTCCATACACGCTGATTTTTCAAATGATCGTGTGAATACGGGAACATTCGCATACATGAGAGCATGTGCGTCATCGTGAGTTCAACGGCAGCGATGGTATTCGCCGTCGGAACGTTCATGACGATAATCCCCTCTTTTGAACATCCCGGAATATCAACGTTATCGACACCGACACCGGCGCGGACAACCGCTTTTAGTCTACCTTTGGCTGCTTCGATGAATTTATCATCAACATCGGTAGAACTGCGGGTAATTGCAACGTCTGCCTCTTTAATGAGATCCAAAAGAGCCGTTTTATCCATATCAGCCGCAAAAATCATCTCTACTTGATCATCACGACGGAGAAGATTCAATCCCTCTTCATGGATATGATCACATACAACAATTTTATATTTTTCCATTACTTTTCCTCTGTGAACGGCGGTACAGTCGCCATGATTTGGTAGGTTTTTAGTTTTGTTACAAGGGATGCGCGTTCGATTTTTTAATTTGATTCGGTTCTGGAAGATCAGTTCCCTCTGAAATGTCCAGATTTAATGTTATTTCATTAACAGGGTAAAAATACTCTTTCTCATCGTTACCGGAAAAACGGCTTATCCAGCTCTTTTCATCACGTGAAGCTTCGGCAGGGAGAACCTCTTCAATATCGGAGATCTCAACTTTTGGTGCCGAAGGATTTATTTGGATCAAGAAAATAGTAATAAACACCGCCACTGCCAGGGCTATAAGGGGAAACAGCCAATATGCAGCGCGTCGCATTCTATTTATTTCAATTGATCTTTAATCAAATCACCAAGACTGTGTGAATCGTTATCATTGATCTCATCCAACATTTTTTGATCTTTAATACGCTCCAGTTTTTTAACTGAAAGACGGATACGATCACGTTTTGCATCGATGACTAAAATAGCCGCTTCGATTGTTTGACCGATTTCAAGCTCTTCAGGTACAAGAGGATAAAGATCTTCGTTACGGATAAGGGCATCAACTCCACCTTCCAATGAAACGAATACACCGAAATCTTTCACATCACGAACCGTAGCTTTCACTACTTCATTCATTTTATGACTTGTTGCGAATTGATCGATTGGACTCTCTTCGAGAGATTTACGGTTCAATGAGATTTTTTCATCGTCACCATTGATTTTCGCAATTTTTACTTCGATCTCTTCACCTACTTTGAGAGTATCTTTACATTTGACGTTTTTGTCCCATGAAAGATCTTGATTGTGTAACAATCCCTCTACTCCGCCAACTTTTACAAATGCACCGAAATCGGTCAAAGAGGTAACGGTACCGGTAACAGTATCACCCTCTTTGAATTTTTTGGTAAATTCTTCAAACGGTTTTGGTTGAAGACGTTTGTACGATACACGTAATTTATGGGTTTTAGAGTTAATTTCAATAACTTCAACATCAATCTCTTGACCCACTGTGAGGTAGTCTTTAGGATGTTTGATGTTTTTATCCCATGTGATTTCAGAGATGTGAAGGAACCCTTCGATGTCGTTACCAAGGTCAACGAAAATACCGTACGGCTCGATGTTGCTGACAGTAACCGTGATAGTATCACCCTCTTCCAATGCTTCTTCAACCTCTTGCCACGGATCCGATTGTACCGCTTTGATTGAGAGTGAAAGGTGACGCTTGTCTTTATCGTACGCAATCGCTTTTACGTTGACAATATCACCCTCTTTGTAAAGTTTAGATGGATTAACCGGCCCTTTGTAGCTGATTTCATTGTAATGAACCAACCCGTCGATTCCGCCGACATCAACGAACATACCATAGCTGGTGATCTTTTTGACGGTACCTTGGATAACTTTATCCTCTTCCATCAACGCGTCAATCACTTCTTTCTTACGCTTACGCTCATCATTGAAAAGCTTACGACGAGAAACCACGATTGAAGCCTCAGCAGCATCAACTTTAACCACTTGTGCTTTGATGGTTTTACCGACAACTTGATCGGTCTCTTTGAACGCCGCAAGTGAACGAGGAAGGAAGAAGTGGACATCGTCCGCTTCCAAAAGGTATCCACCTTTGTTTTTCTTGGTCACTAAAGCTTCGATGACCACTGACTCGAAATCTTCTTTATGTGCATTGATAAACGCTAATGTTTTCTCTTGTTCAAGCACTTTTTTATAGGAGATTTTTGGACGCTCGTTGTAGTGTCCCATCACCATTACCATGATTTTATCGCCGACGTTAAAAAGAAGATTTCCCTCTGTATCACGGATTTCATCCAATGAAAGAATCCCCTCAAGTTTTTCGCCGACGCCTACCAACGCGCGGTTGTCACTCTCTTGGATCTCTACGACTTCACCTTCTGTAATGCGTGTGGATTCTTGCTCTTTGAACGATGCCTCCAGCATTTCAGCAAAATTTTCTTCTTCAAATGCTTCGTTATCGAAAGCCATGCCTATTCCCTTGTAACTAAAAATTGGCTGATTATAGCGAAAAAATGCTTGTTTTGAGATTAGGAGGGAGAATTTAGGCGCGTGTCAAGCTCTTGATTTTAGCAACAACTTCATCAATAATCCAATCGGGAGTCGATGCTCCGGCACTGATCCCGCAAAAAGTTTTAGTATCAAACCAATTTTCCTGAAGATCATCTTGACTTTCGATATGATAACTGTCAGGACAATATTCTTTGGCAATAGAGTGCAATTGTTTGGTATTTGATGAGTTTTTACCGCCGATAACAATCATCACATCGGCTTTTTGAGCCAAATCGCGTACAGCATCTTGATTATCAAAGGTTGCATTGCAAATCGTGTTGAAGACACGGACTTCTTTATGTTTTGCCATCAACTTTCCGATAATTTGCTGATAATCTTCAATTTTTCGCGTTGTTTGTGCAACAGTTGCGACTTTTTCTCGAAGTTTCAGTGCATCAAGTTCATCGGGACTGTTTACAACATAAACATGATCATCTGCGTAACTTTTAACCCCTTTGATTTCAGGATGAGCCTCATCGCCAAAGATTACAATATCATACCCTTGCGCCGACATCTCTTCGCAAATTTGCTGCGGTTTGGTCACATACGGACACGTTGCATCCACCACATTAACTTGTCGTTCATGCAAAGTGGAAAGTTCCTGCTTCGGAATACCGTGGGTACGAATGACCGCCGTTTCCCCCACTTTAAAGGAATCAAGATTTTCGCTGAGCGCGACATTGAAATCGTTTTTAAGTCGATCGATTTCATTGGCGTTGTGGATTAGCGGACCGTACGTTGACGAATTGCGGTTCTCTTCCGCAATTTTAATTGCCCGTTTCACGCCGAAACAAAATCCGTAGCTCTCCGCCAACTCGATTTTCATCGCTCAACCTTTGTACAATTTCCCAATAATTCAAAAAAGTTCGGAAATGAGGTGTTGATACATTCAATATCTTCGACTTCCATTGCGCACTTCAATCCTGCAACGCAAAAACTCATTGCAATACGGTGATCACCGTAACTGTTCACTCGTGCGGGTTTAAGCTCACCGCCGATAACGGCGTAACCATCAGGATATTCTTCCGTCTCAATACCGCAAAGATTCAGATTGTCGACAACTGTTTTGATCCGATCCGATTCTTTGACCCGCAGCTCTTCGGCATTTTTGATAATGCTTTTTCCCTCTGCACACGCCATTGCAATAGAAAGTGCCGGGAGCTCATCGATGAGCCATGCTATATTTTCTTCAACGCTCACCGCTTTCAATGGGGCATATTCTACCCGAATCGTCCCAATCGGTTCATACCGTTCATCATTCAGCGTATAGGTAATTTTTGCCCCCATACGTTCCAATACTTTGAAGGCTTCGATACGGGTCGGATTAAGAGTAACCCCTTCGATAGTAGCAGAAGAGTTAGGAATGATCGCTGCGGCTACCGCAAAGAAAAAGGCACTGGAGGGATCAGCAGGAACACGAATATTCAGAGGTTGCAGAGGTTTTTCCAGCGGCCAGATCTTCGTCTCCAAGCCATTTATTTCAACCTGTGCACCCATACCGCGAAGCATCCGTTCCGTATGATCACGACTCAGCTCCGGTTCACGAAAGGTACATACGCCATCGGAGCGGAGAGCCGCTAACATCATTGCACTTTTAACCTGCGCCGAAGCGATCGGTGAAACATAATCAAAGGCCTTAAGCGAAGCTCCACGAATCGATAATGGTGCTAAATCACCGTTATTGCGACCATCTAGTTTTGCTCCGATGGAACGAAGTGGCTGAGTAACCCGTTTCATCGGACGACGCTTGAGATACTCATCACCGCTCAGAACAAAATGCCCCTCAGCAGAGCTGAGTAATCCGCAAAACAGACGCATTCCCGTACCGGAATTACCGCAATCGAGAATTTCAGAAGTCTCTTGTATCCCATGTGAGCGAATGGTAATAACGTCACCATCATCGGTAATTTCTGCACCGAGATGACCAACGATTTTAAGGGTATTGAGGGTATCTTCCGCGCGGAGAAAATTCTCGATTCTACTCTCACCTTCCGCTAAAACCGCAAACATAGCACAGCGGTGCGAAATTGATTTATCCGGTGCAATTGCGTCACTTCTAAACCCGAACGGCGGTGCGGGATAAACCTTGGCAGACATCATCTCAAATTCACTCCGAGTTCTTCTTTTAATCCATTCAAAATAGATTCCATCGCCATCGTAATATCTTCATCTTCAAGTGTTTTTTCCTCGGATTGTAAAACAAAACGGAGTGTCAAACTCATCTGTTCTCCCAAAGTCTCTGAAACATAACGATCAACCGGATAAAAACGTCGTACTTGAGAGGATCGGTGTTTTTCAATGACCTCTTTAATACTCTCATAACTCACCTCTTTGGAAATCAGAATACTCAAATCCCTAAAAGATGCTTGATATTTTGAATACGCACGTGCTTCAACCAACCCATACGCAAGTGCATCGGTTTTAATCTCACACATAAAAGTTTGAGCGAGGTCATGATCTTCTTCGATACTTGGGTGAAGTCGGAAAATCTCTCCCGCTTCCACGCCGTTAATCATTACTTTTGCACACACGTATGGGTGAGCCAAAGAGTGGCTTGGAGTATGAGAAACCAATTCAAATGATCCGACAACATCAGCGATCAATTTTGTAAATGCGGCGAAATCGATAACCGCAGGTTTTCCGGCATTGGCAATCTTTTCACTTTCCATTGCACCGGATACGATAAACCCAAGACGTTTGGATTCTTGACGGTTAGTATCAAAAACCATCCCTGCTTCAAAGAGAGCGATTTTCTTTTGATTCACTTTCACATTGGCAGAAGCAGAATTTAACAGTCCCACCAACAGTGTCGGACGAAGAGTGTCAAACGTCGCCGTAATAGGGTTCAATAGCTCTTTATCCGCATCAGTGCAGACAAATCCGTATTTTTCTACCTGAAGCCGCTCATTAAACACGAAATGAACCGATTCATAAAATCCGCTTTGAGCCGCACGATGACGATACATACGTGTCTTTTTATAGTCATTCAAATCATTGCTCATCTGATTTGCTTCCGCAAAAACAAACGGCTTTGAAGGGATATTATCAATCCCTACGATACGAACGACTTCTTCGATAATATCTTGTTTATTCACGATATCATGTCGGAATTTAGGGACTGAAATAGCGAATGTCGACCCATTAGGCTTTCCGATTTCCATTCCAAGATTTTTAAAAATCTGTGTAATACGGGTTTTATCGATTTTCAGTCCGATAAACGACTCGAATTCTTCCTCACCCATACTGATGATCGGCGGTTCATAAGAGGTGGTCAGTTCGATATTTCCGCCATACACTTGCGAAGCTGAATATTTTTCAAATAAACTACCGGCATAACGGATTCCCATTTCAATTTTCGGTTCACTTCCACGAGAAGAACGGTAATAATGTGGACAGCTTGGGATTTTTTTATCTCCCATTTTTTTAGCGATGATATCAGGGGCAATATAACTCGCTTCGATAACGGCCAACCCTTCATTCGCAGTAAAATGGGCCTCTTTTTCTTGAGAAACACCGATAACGGAGACTTTTTCTTTGCCATAAAGCGCTGCATACCCATTCTCATCGTTCTCAAAAGTAATAATCCCTTTTGTTTCAAGATCACCAAATTTTTCAAACGGATAGGCGCGTAAAATAACCCCGGTACTTTGGGTTGTATACAGCAGCAATGCATCTACAGCGGTAGTGTAAACCTCTTCAATAATGGCTAAACGCAATGCTATCGCAAAAGGGACACTGAACTCTTTAACATCAACCGCACCGAATAATAAATCAGCATGAAAGGTATCAGTATGTTGCAGCTGCAAAATACGCCCGATACCCAAACGTCCGTCTTGTTTCTCTTTGTAGTTGATTTCTCGAAGTTCACGTGAAAGTGCCGCACGTAAATCACGTGCGATCCCGTGAATACTCAAACAATCTCCGCGATTGGCGGTCAGTTCAATCTCAATCACATCGTCATTAAATGCACCGTATTCATTCAGATTTTTCCCAAGAACTAATTCACCGATACTTGGATCGAGGATCATAATCCCCTCACCCATGCTTGGTAAACCAATCTCTTTGGATGAACAGATCATACCGTGTGAATCAACACCGCGCAGCACAGCTTCTTTGATCTTGAGCCCGCCCGGAAGTTCGGCTCCGACAGTAGCCAATGCGATATGAATTCCCTCACGGACATTGGAAGCGCCGCACACGATTTGGCGTACTTCATTTCCGACATTAACCTGACATACATTGAGTTTATCGGCGTCGGGATGTTTTTCACATTTCTCGACATACCCGATGACAACACCATCCGCAACACGGATGGCTTCATGTCGATCAACTTCTAATCCGATCGCATTAAACGTTTTGCACAATGTATCCGCATTGATACCGTCTAGATCGATCCACTCATTTAACCAATTTTTTGTAACGATCATCTAAACTGCTCCAATAATCTCGTATCTCCCTCAAACAAAGAGCGTAAATCACCGATTCGGTGGATCAACATCGCAAACCGCTCAACACCTAAACCGAACGCATATCCGCTGACATTCTCATAGCCGACAGCTTTAAAGACATTCGGATCAACAATACCGCATCCGAGGACTTCGAGCCATCCGGTTTTCGAACAAACGCGGCAACCATCTCCACCGCAGAAGATACAGCTGATATCCACTTCGGCTGAAGGTTCCGTAAACGGGAAAAAACTCGGACGGAAACGAACTTCGACGTCTCCGAACATTGTTTTAAGGAAGTCTTCAAGGATAAATTTAAGATTGGCAAACGAGACTTTCCCCGCCTCTTCAACGACCAATCCCTCTACTTGATGAAACATCGGAGTATGGGTAATATCATAATCACGGCGAAATACCGCACCCGGTGCGATCATACGAATCGGAGGCTTGGTTGAGAGCATTGTGCGAATTTGTACCGGAGAGGTATGGGTACGCAATAACATCGCATCTTTAAAATAAAAAGTATCCTGC
The DNA here is from genome assembly GCF_001829605.1 of Sulfuricurvum sp. RIFCSPLOWO2_12_FULL_43_24. Lineage (NCBI taxonomy): Bacteria > Pseudomonadati > Campylobacterota > Epsilonproteobacteria > Campylobacterales > Sulfurimonadaceae > Sulfuricurvum > Sulfuricurvum sp. RIFCSPLOWO2_12_FULL_43_24. The sequence continues at coordinate 13,069 of NZ_MIBT01000078.1, forward strand.
ATATCACGCGCAGGATGATATTTAGGAAGATTCAGCGCTTCAAAATTGTGGAAATCATCTTCAACCATCGGTCCCGTTTGTACCGAGAAATTCATGGCAATAAAATACTCTACGATCCGGTCCATTGTCTCCATTACCGGATGCAATGATCCGCGTTCTGTGGTAGCAGAGTACAGACTCACATCGATGGCTTCGGATTTCATTGTTGCTTGTAAATGCTCCATTGCCAAGAAAAGTTTACGGTCTAAAAGAAGCGCATTCAATCCCTCTTTGTGGATATTCAGTTCTTTGGCAAATATCCCTTTTTCAGCATCAGGAATATCTTTCATACGGGCAAACTCAGCGTTCATAATCCCTTTTTTTCCGAAAACGGCGATTCGTATCTCTTCGATTTTATCAATCGAATCGGCCGATTTTATAGCGTCATACCACTCTTGCAAAATAGAGTCTCCATTGTGATTTTCTGAAAGCTTTAAAATAGATCTTTACAATTTGGTGAAAAGGGCTTTCAATTTAGAGGATATTGTAGTCAAATCTCTTTTATAAATAGCTTCAAGCGATCTTCCATGTGCTACAATAACACAAAAAAAGAGGTTTAAAATGTGCATTTTCTGCAAAATAATCAATAAAGAAATCCCTTCCAATACCGTTGCCGAAAACGAAGAATTTTATGCCTTTCATGACATTAATCCTAAAGCACCCGTTCATATATTGGCGATTCCAAAAGCCCATTATCAAAGCTTTAACGATGTCCCTGGCGATGTTATGGGAAGAATGTCGACATTTATGCAAGAGGTCGCCAAAGCGTGCGGAATTGATGAGAGCGGCTACCGTATCATCAGCAATATCGGAGAAAACGGAGGGCAAGAGGTAGGGCATCTACACTTTCATATCCTCGGCGGAGCGAAGCTCAAATGGGGCCATTTTGCGGATGCAGATCCAAAGGATTTCTTTTAATTAAAAACGCTGGCGGAGCAAAGCCCCACTCAGCAACGTTAACACTGGGTTTCCCTCAGCGGGAAGCCCACGTGCAGTAAACCGCACTTTAAATACTATACCCCAATCACTTTTTACGCATTACACCCTTGCAATGCACCGAAATCAACGGCACTTCCGCCACCGCTGATCATTGATTCATTTTCACGAATGACATTACCGTTATGGATGATCGTGTAGGTAATCACCGTACTGTCACGAATCGTGTTAATCGTTGAACAATAGGTCTCCAAACTCGCCATCACCCAGCGTGCCGCAAGGGTATCGTCTGCATTGGAGTCAAAACGGTATTCAAGGTGAAGAGTATTGAACTTGCGCGGTGCGGACTCGTTACGAACCACTTCGCCGGATACTTCAAGATTTTTAACCTCATACCCCTGCTGTTTAGGGAGCATCACCACATCGGTTGCACTGCATCCGATAATCCCGCTTAAAAAATATTCGATCGGAGAAATTTGAGGGCAATCGATGATAAAACTGCTTTTTTCAGTTTTGGCTTCAAACTTCATTTCACTCTGATGAGCAACGGTAATTTTCATTTTATGTCCTTAAGATAATGGTCAAAATAGATAATCTGCTCCAATGTGCGCACTTCAGCCGTTCCCCCTTGGGAAGTACGGGCATTCATCGAATGTTCAATCGCCAAATAGGGGATGATATCTTCTTTGATACGATCATCAATAGCCTTGAGTTCTGAATAATCGATATCGCTCAAATCGATTCCGAGCACTTCGGCACGAGCAACGGCGCGTCCGGTGATGTGATGCGCTTCACGAAAAGGTACTCCGCAATGCTCAACCAGATAATCGGCCAAATCAGTCGCGGAAAGATGTCCTAGCTTACACGCACGAGCCATATTATGAGGCTTGATCGTCATAGTACGGAGTGCTTCACGAAGAATTTCAAGAGAGAGTTCAGCCGTTTCAACGCTGTCAAACACCCCCTCTTTATCCTCTTGGGTGTCTTTGTTATACGCTAACGGCAACCCTTTCATCACCGTCAAAAGTCCCATCAAGTTTCCAAAAACACGTCCCGTTTTTCCGCGAAGTAACTCAGGAACATCGGGATTTTTCTTTTGCGGCATGATTGAGCTTCCGGTCGAATACTGATCGGAGAGTTCCACGAATCGAAATTCGTAGCTCGACCACAAAATAATCTCTTCCGCCAAACGGGAGATGTGCATCATCAACGTCGAAATATTAAACAAGATTTCAAGGGCAAAATCGCGATCACTTACCGTATCGAGACAGTTAATGCTCACAGAATCAAATCCAAGTGTTTTTGCGGTCATTTCGCGGTTAATATTATGCGGAGTCCCCGCTAACGCGGCACATCCGATCGGAGAGATATTATTTCGTTCCACAGAGCTCTCAAAACGCTCACAATCACGTTTAAACATTGAGGCATAGGCTAGAAGGTGAAATGCAAAATTAATCGGCTGAGCGTGCTGTAAATGAGTCATACCCGGCAACAACGTCGTCGTATGATCCCGTGCAATATCAACAACCACGTCCATCAACGCTTTGATCTGTTCAACAATCTCACGATTTTTACGGAGTACAAAACGACGGAAATCGAGGGCTACCTGATCGTTGCGGCTGCGGGCAGTATGAAGCTTTTTACCTGCTTCTCCGATAATCGAAGTTAGCCGCTTCTCGATCGCCATGTGCAAATCTTCATCACCGATTTTCCATTCAAAATTACCGGATTCGATTTCACTCAAAACCTGAGCCATCCCGGATTCGATCAAAGCAGCCTCATCATTCGTTAGAATACCCTGATGTGCCAGCATTTTAGCGTGTGCGATGGAGCCTTCGATATCCTCACGGTAAAGTTTTTGATCAAACATGATCGAGGCATTAAATTTTTCCAAAAGGGTTGACGCATCTTGCGTGAAACGTCCGGACCACATCTTTTCCATGGTATCTCCGAGTATATTAAGTATTTAGGGGATTTTAGCGAAGTTTGGTTTAGAAAACATTACCGTTACTCGATAACATTCTCATTTAAATAGATTCTGCCTCTTCAGAGGCAAGCTTTAGTGCCTCAGCGGCTAGCGTAGCCAAGCGGGGCTTTTGCTCCGTAGGCGTTAAAAAAATATTAATTACAGGCAGGGACGTTGCCGCTATCAGATGCGTATTCAACTAAAAAATCTTCCAAATGTTTAGCGCCGCGTGTATAACTTCGATCTTTGAAATAATCCCATGAAGCAGCAGCTTTTTTCGAAGAGAGGTGGATATCCGCGAGCTTTTCCCCTTTATTATCCATCAGTTTTTCCCAGCCGCGCTGTTTTTTAGATGCAGCCAACTCTTGCCCGCCGCCATGACACTCTTTACAAGAGTCAATATAAATTTTTTGCCCTTTATACGTGGCCGCATTAAGAAGAGTTGAACCGGCTAAAAGTGTAATTGCTACTGTAGCATAAAACATGCGCATGGAATTAAATTTCCCTCTTTTAAAATATTTAAGTTGTCAATATTACATTAGTAATTCTAATAAAGTGCTTAAGTTGATTCCCCTAAAAACGGGGAAACAGCGTGTTATAGCCGGTATTTCTTCTCTAATTTAAGATCTAAATCCCATAATGAAAGTGATTTAAGACGTTCAACCACAGAAGAGGTACATTCAACATCACCGGGCCATTCACGTTCAAATCCATCGACTTTTGTTTTGGTA
>NZ_MIBT01000078.1:16777-17762 GCF_001829605.1 Sulfuricurvum sp. RIFCSPLOWO2_12_FULL_43_24
GAGAGAAACAATCTTTGATTGAGCGACTTTCTTTACACACACTTATAACCGTAATCGGGTTAGCCGTATGACGCATATACTGCGTTAATCCAACCGCTTCGGAAATGAAGGAGTGTACTTTTTCCAATAAGAGTGTACTCTCAATCGATTCAGGTGCACTCGGTGAATACGATGCCGTAAAATCTATCCCTAATTTCCCCCCTACGAGCGATTCAGGACTGGAGTGATCCAACGCATCGGTAATCCCTTCTGAGACAAAAAGGCATTTTGGGATAAATCGGTTTAGTGCATACGTTATTAGCGCTTCATAATTGGTCAATTTCGGAGCATCTTCCCCAAAAAACAGGGCATGTTTGACAAAACTCATCTGTCCTGATCCCCAAAAAATATGCATAAACTGTTTGGCGTGCCCTTTGTACAACGGTTTCATTTTTGCCAAAATAAGGTTATGAAAAACACCGTTTTCCGGCATGTGGTAATCGATTAAATCCGCCGCATTCGTTTTCAACAGCGGTAAGAATACCCTCTCGGTTGCCCAACCCATATATTTATCTTCCAACGGTGGTTTCCCGACAACAGTTGCAAGATAATAAGGGTTTTTGCGGTGTGTGATGGCACTCACTTCCAACACCGGATAATGTTCTGCAAGGGTATAATATCCGGTATGATCTCCAAACGGCCCCTCAAGTTGGAGCTTTTCGGTATCTACCCACCCCTCAATCACAAAATCAACATCTTCAGGAATATAAAGGGGAGTCGTAAGGGATTCAACCAGCTTTGGGGACTCTTTTTTGATCAGTCCATAGAGTAACAATTCATTCACACCGTAGGGTAATGGAGCTGTTGCACACCACGTGTACAGAGGATCTCCTCCAATCGCAATCGATACCGGCATTTTCTTACCGGCACGCTGATACTGATCGAAAAAGTGCGACGAATCTTTATGAATCTGCCAGTGCATCCCCAAATGATTGTTATCATAGAC
>NZ_MIBT01000079.1:0-769 GCF_001829605.1 Sulfuricurvum sp. RIFCSPLOWO2_12_FULL_43_24
CTTCTACGGGGCATCTAATACTTATTTCACATCTATTAGGACTTGAGCAAACAATTGCGCACAAAACATTTGAAATCTCTATTCAGCTGGGCAGTATTTTGGCAGTTTTGTTTTTGTTTTCACAAAGGCTTCTGGCAAACAAAAATCTATGGCTCAAAATCGCGGTGGCTTTTCTGCCGACAGCTATTTTCGGATTTCTATTTTATAAAACAATAAAAGGGCTTTTTGGAATAGAAACCGTTGCAGTAATGCTCATCCTCGGCGGTATTGCATTTTTGATTATAGAATATTTTAGAAGAGATCATGATGAGAGCAGCGACAAAACAGTAGATGAACTGACCATAAAAGAGTCTCTGATGATAGGACTCTTTCAAACTTTTTCAATGATACCTGGAACCAGCCGCTCCGGAGCCACTATGATTGGAGGTCTCTTTAGCGGATTGTCACGCAAAAGTGCCGCCGAATTCTCTTTTTTACTGGCGATTCCAACTATGTTTGCGGCAACAGCTTACGATTTGTTTAAAAACCGCCACGAGCTCGTTGTGGATGACTACTCGCTTTTGGCAGTCGGGTTTACAACAGCATTTGTTGTTGCATTTATAACCGTAAAAGCGATGATGAAATTTCTTACAACCCATACATTCGTAGGCTTTGGAATCTATAGAATAGTTGTCGGGGTTGTTTTTTGGTTTTTTGCCTGATTTAGTAGCTGATGTTACGCAGTAAAACGAATTCATCCGTCTTACTGGCAGGGACAGATGTCCCTACA
>NZ_MIBT01000079.1:795-960 GCF_001829605.1 Sulfuricurvum sp. RIFCSPLOWO2_12_FULL_43_24
AAGCGAAAGCGGTTTTTGCGTAGCAAAAATGTTTCTTTAGAAAAAACTTGTTTTTCGAGAATTAATCTAAACCTATAATGATTTTATAATCACTCTAGCTAACTCAAGCGCTTTTGAACGATGAGACAACCTCTTTTTAACCTCATCATCCAACTGACCTAATGT
>NZ_MIBT01000080.1:0-1855 GCF_001829605.1 Sulfuricurvum sp. RIFCSPLOWO2_12_FULL_43_24
TTTCAGAAAAAAATCCTCACAAAAATAAAACAAGTATAGGCTTAATTCGTAATGCTTTAATGATCTATGACCTTGAACGATATTTTCAGAATTTTAATCATTCGTGGAGTGTAATGGATAGAGAAGATAGAATATATGAATTTTTACTCGAAAAATATCCAGATTTAGATTTGATATTAGAAAAAAATGGAATAGAAATAGATTGATTTTATTTAGAATGAGAAATAAACGCCGCTCCGATAATGACCCGATAGGAGAACATCGTGCTAAACACTGCCGCGAGCAACGCCACCGCCACCATCATATACATGACGGCGAGCTGATACGAGATTGCGCTTAGCGGATCGGCACCCGCGAGGAGCATCCCCGTCGTTATACCGGGGATGTGGATGATTCCGACCGTTTGGAGCATATTAAGCGTCGGGATCATCGAAGCTTTGACGGAAGCTTTCGAGGCAAAGCTAAGCGCTTCTTTGAGCGGCGCACCCAATGCGACCATCCCCTCGATAATCTCGATCGTATTTTTTACCTCTGCACGGAACCGCTCGGTGCTTTGGGTATAGACGTTGAGGGCGTTGCCGATAATCATCCCCCCGATAGGGATCATCTCATGGGGAACCATATGGATCACTCCAAATGCCATCATGGAGAGAAAAACAATCCCCGATGAAGCTCCGAGGGTAAAAAAGGCGATTTTAAAACTGTGCTCACCTAAAGGGGAGCGTTTTTTTGCCGTATACGCTCCGAACGTCACCATCCCCAGTAATACGAAAAACAAGAGTGATGGGTGTTCGATTTTAAAGAGATAAACGAGAGCATACCCGAGGAGTCCCAACTGCACCATCGCCAAAATCGAGTTGGTGAGGATTTTTTTCTCCAAACCGAACTGTTCACGGCGTGAGTACCAGAGAGCGAAAATAATAAGAGCGTAAGAGGCTAAAAAAGAGTATTGCATAATATATTATACAAGGTTCTACACCACGGTAATCTCTATCTTTTTATTAAAAGCATTTCCGAGTTTTTGCAAGAAATCAATTCCGACATTGACCGAGCCGTTTTCGATACGGCTAATGACCGTTTGTGTCGTTCCTAGCTTTTTTGCCAATTCACCTTGGGTAAGTTTGTATTGCAACCGGAGTCCAACTAAAATATCGATAATTTTAAAGCGTAACTCTTTTTGCTCATACGCCGTTTTAAATTCTTCGTTTTGTAGTGATTCGTTTAGATGGTGTTGAAAATCATCCATTTTGTACCTCTTTTAGCCGTTTGATGGCAATTTCAAGTTCTTTTCTTGGTGTGCTCTGGGTTTTCTTTTGAAAGCCGTGAAGCATTACAAATGTTTTATCGGTGTAGGCAAAATAGAGTACTCGATAAATACCGGATTTGTCTTTTGCCCGTACTTCATAAATCTTTTGTTCCAACGGTCTTACAAACGGGAGTCCTAACTCTGTACCGTATTTTTGTAGCAGAGTGAATATCCTGAATATTTCAGCTTTCGGTTCATTGCCGATATCCTCTAACCACTCTTTTACGGGTAACTTACCGTTTTGGTTTTGATAATAATTTATTTTCCACTGCATGGATATTATATCTTATTAGATATATTGTTGTCAAATGAAATAGTAAAATAGGATGATCTCATTGTGTGCCTCTAATGGTGATGCTAACAGTATAAGAGTGATTTTTTAGAAGAGAATGAAAAATGACAAATTGCAATATTAAGAAGAAAAATGAGCTTTTACCGCTGAGGTAAAACATAGCGTTAGCGTAGCCGAAGGGATTTTATTCCTTCGGCGTTTAAATTATAATGTTTCTGCGTGTTCTGCAAGGTATTCCGCAACACCCTCAGTGCTCG
>NZ_MIBT01000081.1:0-16581 GCF_001829605.1 Sulfuricurvum sp. RIFCSPLOWO2_12_FULL_43_24
CCAAGCGGGTGTGGACGTAATCAACTTGGGTGGAACACTCGATACCATTGATCTTAAAGTAACCGATACGGACGGTGCATTTGATATCGACAGTGATACTCCTGTCGTTACTCCTACCAACGATGCTCCAATAGCTGTCAATGACGCAGGGAATACCGACGTCATCACCTATACATCGGCATGGAATTATGATCTCAATGCGGGAAATGACTATTCCAACGATAATGTTACTATCACCGCTCTCGGTGGAGAAGGTTTTTTAGTGGATGGCAGCGGACCGACTATGGGTGTTGATGGCCTATCCAACGATTCGGGTCAACAAATCGATCCGGGCGAGGGGCTTCAATTTGTTTTTGACCAAGATATAAAATTGCTTTTGATTGATTTAGGAAATTTTAATTCAACTCAGGACACGGTTACATTGATTCTCAAAGATGGTGACACTATCATAGATTCTTCTGATTACACTGTTACCTTTAATATTTTGCAAAATGGTCATTATGGTGATATTCTCACCATTAACTCAGATGTCGCATTCGATACAATTCAAGTTCTCAATGATGAAACGAATGACAAATCATTTTCAATTGATCAGTTGCTCGCTTCAAACAGCGGAACAACGACACTAACAGAGGGTTCTCTCCTCTATTTTTCAGAAGCAGATTTGCTCTCAAATGATACAGATCCTGATGGAGATACTCTCAATATCATTAGTGTCGATGATAGTTTAACGTTAGGCAGTGTCACAATGGATTCAAACGGAAATATTCTTTATGATCCTACAGATGCATATGATACTATTATAGCTCCTGCTATCGACACGTTCAGTTATACCATCAGTGATGGAAATGGCGGAACAAGTACTGCAGTAGTAACCGTTACATTGCTTCCATCTGCAGGAACCACCTTTCTCGGTGACGTTCTGCTCATCGATGGCGAACAGACAATCGATCTCTCTAATATCAGCGCTCTTCTTTCAGACACCAACAGCACCATCAATCAAATCGACATGAAAAATGGAGATACAACCATATTGAACGTCTCTCCTGATCACGTCGATACAATCAGTGACGGAACGCTTTATGTGAATGGAGATGCGGGTGACACTATAGATCTTTCAGGCTCATGGTCTCTTGCAACAGATCAACTCACAGGATATGATAGTTACAGCGGCTCAGTGAACGGTAATGATGTATTCTTACACGTCGATGAAGAGGTTACTATCATTCCATAACAAAAACGATGGAGCTTCGGCTCTGTCGATATAACCAAGGTGTAAAATAAAAGTAAGATTTTTTGTGGATTAGTTAAAAAGAGAGAGTGGAGCGGGAAACGAGACTCGAACTCGCGACATTCAGCTTGGAAGGCTGACGCTCTAGCCAACTGAGCTATTCCCGCATCACTGGCAGAATTATACCCTCTGAAGTCTAAAAATAAGATAAGAACTTATCGAATACGCTTACCGACAATATCCCCAAACAATAAAACATCTTCCAAAATCGCTTTTTCACATAATCCGTCTTGGTCCAAATTGATGAGCAACTCCCCATTCGCACTGCTAAAAATTCTATCATTTAAGACCACTTTGACAAAAATACCCTCTTCAATTTCAAGCTCTTTTTTTAACTTCTCAATCTCTTCTCCCTTAGGGAATACGACATCGATTCTGCCATTATTTTTATTGGCTCCAATCGCATACAATACTTGGTTTTGGCGTGATTTCATATATTGTTTGACATTAAAAAAGAGGCTCAAAATATCTTCGGAAGCATAATAATCATGTGTGACTTTTTCCCATTCATAGCCATCAACATTCTCTCGCCAAACGACTTTATTAGCGTGATCGAAGGTGTAGATTTTCGTCGTTTTTTTCGAATCGGTTCGTCGGATTTTGATGTATTTTTTGGGAACCAATTCTCCATTGATAATCGATCCGTGGCTTTCATAGATTTCAACACGGTTGTTGCTGAGTACTTGGGCGATTCCGGTTGTTCTTGCTTCGATTCGAATACTATACGTATCATCATCACGGGTCTCGAACCGCGCATCGGCAATCCCCATGGTTTGAAAAATCCCGTACGATACTGCATACGTAGCACTGATCACTTTTGCATTTGCAATCTGAGACAACAGGGCTAACACAAAGATAATTGTTTTCATGACTAAATCCTTTTGTGTTAGCGTACATCCGAATCGTGAAGGATTTGCGGATCAAATAAAAGCGAACTAATAGCTGTGATTTCGTCTGCTTTTAATTCAAAGCTGAAAATATCCAAATCTTCCGTAATGTGCTTCTGCGAAGTAGAGCCGATCAACGGCACGATACCGATATGATTCAAATAACGATAAAGTATCTGAGCTTCGGTTTTATTGTACTCTTGGGTCAGGGCAAAAAACTCTCGACTCGCTAAAATATGGGGATTGGCCGTGAGGCTCCAAAAACTCTGATAGAGGATTCCGACCTCATCACACCATGCCCGAAGTTCTATGTCGTATCCGCTCTGATCGTAAAACCGGTTTTGCACCACGGAGGGTTTCACTTCGGCATCACGGTACAAACGCTTCAGAAGTTCCACATCATAGCAATTGCTAATTCCCAGTTGTCGCGTACCGCCGCTGAGATAGATTTTTTCCATCGCTGACCATACTGTCGAGAGATTCGCGTACGGGAAAAGGGGAGAGTGAAGCACCAATGAATCAACATAGTCGGTTTTCAAATTTCGCTGTGACGTCTTAAATGACTGTTCAACCTGTACCTCCAAAGCCGCATTCGGATCATACGGTATCTGCTTAGGATCTTGCCCTGAGAGGGGGGTAAATTTGGTTTGGAGAAAGAGTTCTTCACGCCCTATCCCCCCAGCGGCCAATCGAACCAATGCTTCACCGACCAGCGGCTCTTCATAGTGTTTGGGCTGACACGCCGTATCGATCCCTCGAAATCCGCTCAATATCGCCATCTCCACCAAATCTGCGGTACGCTCTTTTTTCCATGCCGTCCCATAGATGAGAGCGGGCATTGTGATATTTTGGTTGGTTGTCAGCGTCGGCATCATGTGAAAATCCTCCGTAAAAATTATTAAAACAGTATAGTCTATGCAAATTCGAATCCAACTTTGTAAAATCATTAAATTCATAATTGAGTGCTATAATTTATCCATCTATAATCCAAAGAGGATAGTATGGATTCCTATTATATTTTATTCGGTGTACTTGCTCTTTTGTACCTATTTGTTAAATTCATCAATCGTAAAAGAGACAATTATAATGATGAAGATGACTGCGATATTTAACCGATAAAATTCTATACATAAATTAATGCGAGAACCATGACAACCCAAAGAGTACCGTTTGGATGGAGTGATCATCCGAAAAGAAATGCCGTTTTTTTAGCTATCTACGTCGAATCTATTTCCCCATGGAAATATTTTAAAGACAATATGCAGCACCTAAAATGTCCCGCCATGATTATGATCGATCGATGGGATGGACGGATGGGATTCCCCGGAGGCACGGTGAATGAAAATGAAACCCTCATGGAAGCTCTTGTACGGGAGATCAAAGAGGAGATCGGCATCACGATCAAACCTTCCCAAGTCCACCCTATCGTAAGCCACGAAACCCGTATTGTCACTCACCTCTACGGGCTAAAAGTACTTGAAGCGGAGTTCTTGCATATCTACTACCATATCCTCAACAACTTCTCCCGCTCTATTCTCCTGCATGCTTACGAAGAGGGAGATGAATCGCATTTTATGTCGGAGATCACAGGGATTAAGATTGTTCCGCTCCTCAAACACGATAACAAAGGGCTCAATCTCTTTATGCAAAATGCTTTCGCGGGTTCATCCCGCCAAGACCTTGATGTTCTTTTGTCCGAGATATTGGGGATATCTTTTTAGTCTTTATAAACAACAATCCATTACTCCCTCTTAAATAGGAGCTTATTACTATGAAAACACTCTACCTCATCCGTCACGCCAAATCGGATCGGAACGATCCCTCCTTGAGCGATTATGACCGCCCCCTAAACAAACGGGGCTCCAATGACGCTCCGTTTATGGGGTCGAAGCTTTTGGAGAGCGGTATCCATCCCGACCTCATCCTATCCAGCCCTGCTCTGCGCGCCAAAACCACCGCGATAGCCATTGCCGAAGCCCTCTCGTATCCATCGGAGTCGATCCGCTACGATCACGCCCTCTACGCCTCCGATGTCGAAACCATCCTCACCCTCATACGAGACATACCTGTGAGTGTCGATACCCTTTTTGTTTTCGGACATAATCCAGAATTCACCGAATGCGCCAACCTTATCACGGACGGCGATATCGATAACATTCCCACCTGCGGGGTTGTAGCGATGCGGTTGAAAAATGATAGCTGGGAGAGTATCGGGGCAAATTCGGCTGAAATAATCGGGTTTGATTTTCCGAAGAAATATCGGTGATTATGTAAAAATTGTGTAAATTCCGATATTCGGATATAATAACTGTATAAATTTCGAGGAGGAAGAGAATATGACAACTGCTGAAATCACTAAAATGTTTCAAATTGCTGATAGTACGCTCAGCGATTGGGAATCCAATCCAAAACGTCAAAAGCTCCTTACCCTCCTTCGTACTATTAGCCTTGATGAGGCTGAAGAGTATTTACAGCTTAAAAATATACCGTCAAAATTTAGCCCTAAAACCCGTTTCGTCAAACTTCGAAAAGAGTGGTTTAGTATTGATCTCTTATGGTCACGGCAAGATCATTTGCTTATAGAGATTAATAGTCTCATTTCCATTTATCTCTCAACACCAAATCAAGAGGATACCCAAACACTGATCCGTCTATTCGGGATCGAACGCGTCCGTTCCATCTTGATGAAACTCGAACATACCATGCCAATCGAAGATTATAATGAAGCTTCAGAGCAGATTGAATTCGCCATAGACTCGGAAACCTATTTTCAGAATCATCCGTTACCATCATTAGAGGAACTTCTACGCCATCCTAAAAAACGTTATATGACGTATCTGACCAAACACTATACTGCCGATGAGCTAGTAAAAATGGCTCAAGAGAAAAAAGTACCGTTTAACACCCTCTTTCAGATTAAAAAGATGACAGGACTTAGCGCATGACCGAAGCCATCAAACAGATTCTACCGATCATCCAAGATCATGAGATTTTTAGCAAGCATGATTTTAGATTGGTGGGTGGAACCGCCCTTTCCTATCATATCAATCACCGCATTTCCGAAGATTTGGATTTTTGCCTCACGCAAGAACTCCCCTTAGAAGATATTCAATCATTTATTGAGTTTTGTGTAGAGAAATTCGGTATGAGCAATATCGATTACATCCAACCTTCTCAAGCAATCAAGGAAGATTTCTTACTCGGTGGGGACAATGTCGAATACTATCTTCAAACATGGATGGTCAACGGTATAAAGATTCAATTTTTCGACGGTGGAAGTAATACCGGCACAAAAGAATTTCTTTCCGCTGATGTCTATACAACCATCGGAAATATCAAGATAGCTTCACTGGAGACGATCTTTAAAATGAAATCTTTGATGTTCTACAAACGAACCAAATCACGTGATCTCTACGATATGCTCCGATTCTACGAACTAAATGATTATCGCTTTACGCCAGAGACAACCAAATCGCTGATAATGCAACATGAACCGCTTTATTGCACAGAAGAATATTTCCAAACGATGTGGCTAGAGAGTTTTAAAACTAGAAAATATTTGGCAGAACGTGATGAAGGATTGGCGGGACTAGTCGGAAAGCCTCAAACATTTGAGGAAATGCGTATGAAGTTGGTAAAACTTTTTCAATAAAATTTCTATTGTAAAAAAGTAGTCTGTCCCGTTTTTTCTATAATCAACTAATCTTCATTTTTTTTATGTACAATTCGTGGAATCCGAGATTGAATAGAATCTAATCTCGAAAAATCAGGAAAAAGATTTTGTACATTTTCAGGCGCATCAAGCGCAGGATTAATCTCGGCTCCTTGATTTATTAGCTCAGCAATTGTTTTTATTGCTAACTTAACTCTTTCAAATTTTTCTTGATCAGCAGAACCACCTAAATGCTTATCTATGATAGCCCTTGTTTCCATATTTATAAGTTCATCTGTTAGCTCTTTTTGTGCTTGTAATAAATCTTCTAAACTTTCATTTTTTATATTAAGGCTTCTTACATATTGCTCATGAATTTTAACTTCTTGATATTTATTTGCTATGACAGCAGAAGCCCATACTGTTCCTGAAATTACCCCTACTGCAAGTGCTGATCCAGCATATAAATTTATCCAAAATGAACCATGTTCCCAATTTTCAATTGAAATAGCTGAATTAATAGCATCATCTGTGAGTAAGATTGAGAAAGCCTGTTCAAATGATTTAATAGAATGGTATAAAGCCCTCATGTCACTAGTTTCAGGTAATTTAATACTAATGGTATTTTCAGAAAGCGGAGGATATATCTCATTCGACAAATCCAATAGCAAAGAGGCTTTATTAATAACTTTTATTGCATCAGCATAAACATTATAAGCCCTACTTGTTGTAGTAAATGTTAAAGAATCTTGCGATGTTGAATACAATTCAGCTGCTAAAATCTCTTGAATTTCTTTGTGAAAAATCGGAATATTTTGAAGAAATGGAATAGCTACTTTAAAAGCCTGAATATTACCTATAGTAGTAGTTGAAAGTGATAATCTACATTCTTCGAACTTTACTTGATTGATATAATAAGCCATTTCTCTAATTCGCATAAAAATCCTTTTTTAATTAAAAAATACATTTTAGCATAAAAAATAAATGAAGAAATTTGAAGGCAAAAATAAAAAATAAATTTCTAGCAGTCTACTTATTCCTATTCAACCATCAACTCATTCTGATTGAAAATACCCAAAATAACAATATTCTCGCCAACAATCAAATACGAGATGGGGTAACCTTTGTGGATTAGTTCACGGTTGCCGTCTTCTGTAGATCTACCTTAGTGAGGGTTATCAATTAAGCTGTCAATTACTGTTTGTAATGCGCGGTTAAATTTTTTAGCGGCAGTTCGTTTGTCTTTTAATGAGAAAGTATTTGATGTGGTGGTGGGTCAACCAGGACTTGAACCTGGGACAACCCCGTTATGAGCGGGGGGCTCTAACCACTGAACTATTGACCCGTTTTTGAAAGAGCGCAATTATAAACGCTCTATCATTAGAGAAAGCTTTTTTTACCCGTATCCCCATAAAGATATCGGAACCGATAGGCAACGAGATTTTCCATAACGGCTAAAAGTACCATAAAGTTCACAAAACTGCTCCCCCCGTAGCTAAACATCGGCAGCGGAACCCCGACAACGGGGGCAAACCCGATCGTCATAGCGATATTGACCGACATATAGATGAAAAACAGCAGCGATAGACCTCCCGCGACCACTTTTATGTAGTAGTCCTCCGTCCAAAAGGCGATAATCATCAAATGGACGATCAATGCACCGTAAAGGGCAATCAGTAAAAACGCCCCGAAAAAACCGAATCTCTCCACCACATAGGCAAAAATAAAGTCACTCGATGCGATTGGGAGAAATTTCATCTGCGCTTGGGTAGCGTCCTCTTTGTTTTTACCGAAAAAGCCCCCTGATCCGACGGCAATAATCGACTGTTCGACCTGATAACTCGGTTTTTCACCCACAAAGTCCGTCAAACGCTGCTTTTGGTAATCGTGCAGCTGAGTGTAAATAAGCGGCAATGAGATCACGAACGTCACTGCCAATCCTATCCAGATTTTCCAATGTACCCCCGCGATAAACAAAATACCGAATCCCAGCAACGCCAAAACCGTAGCCGTCCCCAAATCGGGTTCTTTAGCAATCAGCAAAAACGGCAAAATGATAAAAAAGGAAAGTTTCAGAAAATCTTTCAGCCCATACCCCTCACGCGGAGGGGGATTACGACTAATGAGATAGGCGAGCATCAGCACAAATGCCGGTTTCAAGAGTTCAGAGGGTTGCAGGGTGAAATGGACAAAAGGGATCTCAATCCACCGTTTGGCCCCCAAACGGGAGTGCCCGACAAACTCTACGGCAATAAGAAGTAAAATACTTCCCCAATACGCTATCGGAATCATCCACAACATTCGACGGATCGGGAGGAGGAAAAGGGAGATAAAGACACCGATACCCACCGCAACGTAAACGAAGTGTTTTTGCCCTAGAACAGGATGTATCTCGTAAATCAGCCAACCTGAAGTAAATATGAGCGGAATCAATAAGATAATGGTTATGAAATCAAAGTGTGCTAAAATTCGGCGATCAATATTAAGCACTACGGTCCTTCGTTAATTTTTGCTAATTGTAGCATAGCGGACTTATAACATTTTAAACCATTCAGATACGATACCCAAAGGCACATTGTTTTGACACACGAAGAATCCCATTTTACGACCGACGAAGCGATCCGCTTAGACGTTTTTTTAACGCAGTCTCTCGGACAAACCCGCAACCAGATTGCCCAGCTCATCGAACAAAACTGTGTCACAGTGGATGGAAAACCGACCTCCAAATCGGGGCTTAAACTCAAACCTTCGCAAAACGTTCATATCCGCTTCCCCGAACAAAAATCGACTCCGGCATTGGAAGTCGATTTTGAGGTTGAAGTGTTGTTCGAAGATAACGACATCCTCGTCATAAATAAACCCAGTTCTCTCACCGTCCACCCTGCCCCAAGCGTCAAAGAGGCGACCCTCGTGGATTGGCTCAAACACAAAGGGATTGCCCTCTCAACCCTCAGCGGTGAAGAGCGCCACGGGATCGTCCACCGCCTCGATAGGGGGACCAGCGGCGCAATGGTGATCGCAAAAAACAACGAAGCGCACGAGGCTCTCTCCCTCCAGCTCCAGGACAAAACCATGGGTCGCTTTTATCTCGCGGTTGTAACTCCGCCGATGAAAGATGAGATCACCATCATCGACCGCCCGATCGGACGGAGTGCCCATAATCGTCTTAAAATGGCGATTAGTGAGACGGGTAAAAATGCCAAAACCGAATTTCGAAAACTTCTCCCCAGCCATGATGAGAGCGAAGAGCTGATTGCATGCAAACTCTACACCGGACGAACCCATCAGATTCGGGTTCATTTAGAGTCCATCAGCCGCCATATCATGGGGGATCACCTCTATGGAAGCTCAGCAAAAAGCGACAAAATGGAACGTATCTTGCTTCATGCATACAACCTCTATTTCACCCATCCCACGACCAAAGAGAGAGTCAGTTTCACCGCTCCTCTGGCCCCTGTGATGGAAGATTATTTACATAAACATTTTGATTCAAAGGAATTGCATGAACTCATCGATCCGATACGCATTGAGCGTCTCTTTAGCACTGAGTCTCTTTAGCGGTTGTGCTCCCCAGCCAGCTGTGCAAAAAACTGTCACGATTGACTCGACCCTTCCTACTCCGTCCATGAACGGTTTTATCGCCGATATCACCTCGGTAGCGTTTGAGTGGAAACCGGTAAGCGATCCCAGAGTAACAGGCTATTACGTCTATCGTAACACTCCGGGTACCGACGATAAAAAGCTAGAGCGCATTGCAACCATCGACAGTCGCTTCGCAACCCATTATGTTGACAGCAATCTCAAACCCGGAAGCGAATACCAATACCGCTTTGCAACCATAACCAAAGAGGGAAGCGAGTCGGTGGCCAGTGAAACAACCCTTGTAGCCACACAGCCGATGATCGCTCCGATCAGTTTTTTCCAATCGGTCGGCAATATGCCGCGCAGTGCCAAACTTCTTTGGCGTCCGCATCCGAACGGAAAAATCAACGGCTACATCATCGAACGCCAAAACGCGACCGACCAAAAATGGTCTGAAATCGCTACAATTACGGGCCGTTTGAACGCTGAATTTATTGATACGGAACTCAAAGACGGGCAAGTTTATTTTTACCGTATTAAAGCGACAACCTTTGATAAACTTGCAACCGAGCCGAGTGAAACGGCTAAAGTTGTAACCAAACCGCTTCCGCCGGAAATTAAAAACATCACCTCGACCAACAATCTTCCGCGTGCCATCACTCTCACATGGGCAGCAAGTGCCATCAGTGATTTAAGCCATTACAACATTTACCGCTCATCCAACCCGAACGGTTCGTTTGCGTATCATGTCAAACTCGAAACGACCAATTTTACCGATACGATTACCGAAGACGGGAAATTCTATTTTTATAAAATCACCGCTGTCGATAAAGATGGATTGGAAAGTGCCATCTCTTCGGTAGCAACCCAAGGTTCCACCCTCTCAAAACCGCAGACACCGATTGCCTATGAAGGGAAAATCGTGAATAAAGCGGCTGAGTTCCAATGGAAAAACAGCGATCCTCGAACGGTTTCCTATACCGTTGTCAAAACGACAAAAACGAGCTGGGTCAGCCGTGAGAGCATCGATATCAACAACATTACCGCACCAAGTTTTCGCGATACCGATATCAAAGAGGGTACAGGATACCTCTACGAAATCATGAGTGTCGATAAAGACGGTATCCGTTCTCTTCCGACGTCAGCGATCGAACTTAGCTACGAGGCCAAATAAAGTATGCCGCATTTACACATCGAATCGTTTAAACCGCTCACCTTGCCGACACGCTGCGGCGATGTAGAGTTTCTCTTTCAAGCCGACTATAAAGACGACAAAGAGGGAGCACTTATTGCAACA
The DNA here is from genome assembly GCF_001829605.1 of Sulfuricurvum sp. RIFCSPLOWO2_12_FULL_43_24. Classification (NCBI taxonomy): domain Bacteria; kingdom Pseudomonadati; phylum Campylobacterota; class Epsilonproteobacteria; order Campylobacterales; family Sulfurimonadaceae; genus Sulfuricurvum; species Sulfuricurvum sp. RIFCSPLOWO2_12_FULL_43_24. The sequence continues at coordinate 10,710 of NZ_MIBT01000081.1, forward strand.
CGCTATAAGGGAAGAGAATTCTTTTTAGTTCATAAAAAAGGGGATACGAAAGAGCTTCTCAAAAGCGATAAAATCACCCGCCCTTCTCCGAACTTTATCCTCAAACACGCACTCCTCGCTTACGCGGAGTGCTCAGGATCGGTTGTACTGGATTCCAATGTCGATAATGCCCCTGAAAATACCCATCTCAAAACCCATGATGCCCTAAAAACGATCCAGTTTTTTGCCGATAATTTTCCGCGTGAGCAAGAAGTCCGAATCGAAGTCGGATTCGGTTCTGCCCGCCATCTCCTCCACCAAGCGGCGGCAAATCCTGAGGTATTGTTTATCGGGTTGGAGATTCATAAACCCTCAATCGAACAGGCACTCAAACAAATCGTTATCCAAAACCTCACCAACATCATGATCCTCGATTACGATGCGCGACTTTTTCTAGAATTTGTCCCCTCAAATATCGTCGGTAAAATCTATGTCCATTTTCCGGTGCCATGGGACAAAAAACCCCACCGTCGTGTTATTTCCGAAGACTTTTTAAGAGAATCGGAGCGGGTACTCTGTGTCGATGGAACCTTAGAACTTCGCACCGACAGCGAAAACTATTACCGTTTTGCCCTAGAGACATTCAGTTCTCCGGCAATAAGCCGTTTCGATGTCCGTAAAAATCAAGAGATAGCCATTGTAAGCAAATACGAAGACCGCTGGAAGAAAATGGAGAAAAACATCTATGATGTCACCTTCACCTGTGAAACTGAATCTCCCGAACCCGACATGAGCGGAAATTTTGCATTTTCATCGACACCGATTGCTACCGATGCACTGGGTCGCCTCTCCAAAGAGACCTACAAACAAGAATGGGGATTCATCCATGTTGAGAGAATCTTCCGTGTCGGTGAAGATGGCGGGATGCTCCGTTTGGCGATGGGAAGTTTCGATCGCCCTGAGAGTACCTATGTACTCGTTGAAAACGGTTCTGCCCGCTATTTTCCATCCCTACCGGTTCGCACCAGTGCGAATCTCAAAGCCCATATCTTATTAGACGAGTTGCTGCATGGATAAAGTCATTATTGCCGAAAACCTCTCTCTCTCATACAAAGAGTTTGAAACCATCATCTCAAAGGCCAACTTCTCAATCGATGCGGGAAGTTTCGTATTTATAACCGGAGCAAGCGGAAGCGGTAAATCGACCCTTCTCAAATCGTTCTACGGTGCAATCGAACCTCGTGCAGGCCAGCTTATGGTTGGCGGTGTTAAAATGAGTCGTATCAGTACTTCAAAACTCAACTTCCTCCGTCGCCACATTGGGATTGTTTTCCAAGATTATAAACTGATCAAAGAGTGGACCATTGAGAAGAATGTCATGCTTCCCCTCATCATCTCAGGCTATACCAAAGATGTCAGCAGTACACAGGTACAAAAACTCCTCGGACATGTCAAACTGATTCACCAAAGCGGCAAATATCCCCCTGAACTGAGCGGCGGGGAGCAACAGCGAGTCGCGATGGCACGTGCGCTCGCCCATAATCCGATTTTGATCCTCGCGGATGAACCGACGGGAAATTTAGATGAATATTCGTCCCAAGTAATCTGGAATCTGCTGGAGGGGGCAAATACACAGCTCAAAACAACGGTCGTCGTTGTGACCCATAATATTCCAAACACCATAAACATTCCATACAAACACTACCATATCGAGATGGGGAATATCCATGAAGTCTCTTAAAAATCATATCTCTCTGATTATCGCCCTTTTTACCGTTTTGTTTTCGGTTCAGATTTATGTTGCGGTTGATCGCACCATCGCAGCCTACGAAACACGTCTGAAAAATGACTATTCAATCATCGTAGTTGCCAACAAAAGCCTCACCCCTACAGAATTTAAAGCAATGGATTCAATTATTGAACGCAGTGATGTTATCGCAACCGATCAGGTCTTAAAACGTCTCGAGGGAGAAATGAGCAAAAAAAATCTTGATTTGCTCAAACTCACTCTGCCGAAGTTCTACCGCATCTATCTAAGCCGTTTCCCGACCCCCTATGAGATTGAAAAACTTCAAAAGCGGCTTCAAAAACACTCGGCGATTGAGCGGGTAGAAGGGTATGCTCAAACCCATGACACCGTTTATAAACTGATGCTCCTCTTTAAAGATGTTGTTCAGATTTTTTCAATCGCTATCGCGGCCGTTACCTCGTTACTGATCCTCAAAGAGATGCGCTTGTGGCAATTTCAACATGCCGATCGAATGTCTATCATGGCCCTTTTCGGTGCTCCGGTATGGCTTCGTTCTGCAGTTCTCTTTCGTCTGGCGATCGTGGATGCGATTATCGCAACGATCGTGTTGTGTCTAGCATTTTTCATCATTGAACAATACGGCTGGATGGATCTATTGTTGCGAACCGTAGGAATCACTATCGAGCTTTTTGATTTTGTGAACGATGCCGTACGCTCATTATTAATCGCGTTAGGTGTATCGATTGTATTAACCCTTACGATCGTTATCGGCAACCGTGAAGAGGAATAGATGAAATTTTCCCTTTCGCTGTTATTGGTCTCTTTGTTAGCCCTCTCACTGCAGGGCGCTAAAATCGATGAAAAGATTCAAAACACCTCAAAAAAATTAACCGAAACCAAACAGACCTATTCAACTCTTACTGCAAAGCTCGAAGCAACCGCCTCAAAAATCCTGCAGCAAAAGCAGGTTATCGGTACACAGCAACAACAAATCAGTACCCTCGTCGAAGAACTCAAATCAAAAGAGACCGTGTATCAATCCAATAAATCAACCCTTAAAGGATTGGAGACGCAACAAGGGCTTTTGATTAAAACCCAAAACGATATTGAGCAGCGTCTTGTTTTTGCCATCGCCCGCAATACCTCTATCTCATTGCTCATCAATGATGACCGAGCGAAAGAGGCCGATGCCATCATCACCGAAGAGGCACTAAAACTCCATCTGAAACAGATCAATGAAGAGATTAAACAGCTCAATACCCTCTTTGTCGAAAACAACGCACGAATCGCCGGACTCTCTACCCAGACAACCGTGTTAAAAAAATCGATTGCCATAATCGATCAGGAAAAAAACAAGGTACTTGAAACCAAAAAAGAGAATGAAAAGGCGATTGCACTCCTCGAAAAAGAGAAGAGTCTGTATAAAAAATCGTTGGACAAAATTCTTAACCAACAGCGTTCACTCCAAAACACCCTTGCCAATCTCAATATTATCAAACGTGAATCACTAAAACCTAAAAAAGCTCCTCCACCGCTTGTAGCCGCTAAACCCGGTGCTAAACCGGTCCCGGAAAATGTTAAACAAGCGATTGCGGATTATCGTCCTTCCAGTGTTGCCGGTTACGCAGGGGAACATACCATTGCACCACTCGATGGCTATGTTGTGACCAAACGTTTCGGACCCTATACCGATCCAATATATGGGATCAAAATCTTTAATGATTCCGTATCCCTTCGACCGACCGAAGCCGATGCCAAAGTCCGATCGGTCCTAAACGGCAAGGTAATCTTGGCAAAACCTACCGCAATGCTCGAAAACGTCATTATTATCGAACATGATAACGGTCTGCATACGATCTATGCCCACTTGGATAAAATCGCCCCTACGGTAGAGGTAGGCAAACGGCTCAAGCAAGGATCAATCATCGGACGTGTAGGACGGGAACTGATGTTCCAGGTCACGCAGCGTAACGCCCATATCGACCCGCTCCAGATGATCCGCTAATAATTTAATGTTGTTACACACTTTTCGGGCAAAGCCCGCAAAGTGGCGGGGACAAATGTCCCCTGCACCCCCCTAAAGCTACCCGCATATTTCTGATGCGGGAGAAAAATCTCCATATTCTGTTATTAAAACGGCCAGACGGCTCCGACTATTTTGCTTGCCCATCCTTGATTCACAGAACGGTCAATATCTCCCTCATTCGCATAAAGGATTTTTGCGTCCGAGATTTTTGATGAATTGATTTGATTGTTTTGATCGATATCATACGGACGAATTACCCCACTGAGCTGCATAACCTGTTTTTGTTCATCCACCATAATCTCACGTCGTCCGGTGATGAAATAGTTCCCGTTTGCCATCACTTTCACAATCCGTGCCGATACAGTCGTCGTAAAGGTAGCGTTTTTAGTCGATGATCCCGATCCTGAGTAATCCGAGCTTGATCCTGCACTAAATCCGATATTCGCAACACCGTTGAGTTTATTCACGGCGGAATTTACCGCAGAATTTTGCCCGGTTGAACTGAACAATCCTCCGTTTAGCCCCAATGTATCGGCTTCTGTGAGTGCTTTACTTGCCTTATTTGAGCTGGTTGCCGTTTCTGAAATCACAACCGTCACGATATCATTCACGTGCATTGCTTTGTGATCCGAAAACAATGGGCTATCACCCTGACCGAATAAACTTCCCCGCGCAACAAAGCTGTTCTCTTCTTCGCGTGATGGCATCTCTTCAACATATTTAGGGGGAGTAAATGCAATTTCAGGCTCTGTAAGATGCGCCGTACACCCGCTTAACAACAACGATGCGGAAAGAATCGATAAATAAAGAGGTATGCGCATAATTCCATCCAAGTCATATTTAGCTATAATAAAGCAAAAATAGTTCCAAGGGATCCCGATGAATTTAAAAGAACAAATCAGTAATGACATTAAAACCGCTATGAAAGAAAAAAATGCCCCTTTGCGCGATGCTTTGCGTCTTCTCAGCAGTGCAATGAAGCAAATCGAAGTTGATGAGCGTAAAGAACTCAGTGATGACGATATTATCAAAATCATCCAAAAGCAGGTTAAACAGCGCAACGATGCCATGAGCCAATACCGTGATGCCGGACGTGAAGATTTATACGAAAAAGAGGCTTCAGAAGCGGCTATTTTCGAAACCTATCTGCCGAAACAACTGAGTGACGAAGAGCTTGAAAATGCAATCCGCACGATTATCGCAGAAACAGGTGCAGCCTCCATGAAAGATATCGGCCGTGTTATGGGTGCCGCTTCTAAAACTTTGGGAGTTCAAGCCGACGGAAAGCGCATCAACGAGTGTGCGAAAGCACTTTTGAGCTAATTGATGATGGAATGGAAAGCCTATTTACCGGTTATGCGCTCAACATTAGAGCGTTTTACCCAAGAAGTGCAAACCAGTGAATGCTTTGCAAAGCAAGATTCCTCTTATGCGCAAACCATCAATGAACAAAAAGAGAAACTTCTAAGTGTATTTAATCTCTTTGATACCCAAGATGAAAGCGAAGCGATTGAAGATTACCTAGAATTTTGTATTCACAATGACCTTCCCTACCTTTTTGTTCACAGTGAACTCTCCAATGTCGCCAGAGCAATATTAAGCCTTTTGGCCTCGGAGGAGAAATGTTCCTTTATTAACGATGCCAATGCCCATTTTACCGATCTGGAATCTCGTATTGCAGAAGCGTACTACCGCCATTTTTTACGTAAACTAGCAACGAAACATCACATACGTCTTTCTCACCTCTCACACCTGATTGAAAAGCATCTGATGATCCATTATCAGCACCATTTGGAATGGATGCTGGTCCTTATCGCAGAATTACAAGGGACTGCACGAGAAGGGAGTCAGTGCGAGCTTGATCATACCAAGTGTTCTTTTGGCCAATGGCTCCATAACCCCTCTATCCCCTATCTCTCCACAACAAGCCACTTCGCCGATGTCCAACGGCTTCACATCAATCTGCATGAGTTAGCATCCAATATTTTTGCTCAAAATAGATCCAAGATCATCGAGCATAAAAATATGATTCAACTCTTACAGTACCTTGACTACACCTCACTTGAAATCGGCAATGAAATTGCGATTATCAATGATATGCTCATTATCGGTGAATA
>NZ_MIBT01000082.1:0-19244 GCF_001829605.1 Sulfuricurvum sp. RIFCSPLOWO2_12_FULL_43_24
GTATGGGTATTTTGGCCTCTATGCTCACTGCAATTGTCGGAACGTATGGAGTATTCCAGCTTTTCACTAACCGTATTGAAAAATCGAAAAACTACAAAATGTGGTTTGGAATGACAAGAAAGGTGAATGCATAATGGAACTGTTTAAAGAAGATAAAGTCTATAACTTTCTGGGCAAAGGGAAAATCTTTTTCGTAGCTTCGTTTGTTCTTTTCTTTTTGGCAATCGGTCTGATTGCGATAAAAGGGTTCTCTTTCGGTATCGATTTTACCGGCGGAACCGTTGTTCAAGTGAAGTATCAGGGTGTTGCGCCGATTGATAAAGTGCGTGAAGCACTGGAAAAAGAGGAACTTTTCAAACATGCCAGTGTTACCGAGTTCGGCTCTCCTGAAGAGATCATTATTAAAACAGCCGCATCAACGGATGGATTGAGCAAAGATATCGGAGACGTTACAAGGGAGATACTCAAAGGTACGGGCGAGTTTGAGATTCGCCGTGTCGATATGGTCGGGCCGAAAGTTGGGGATGAACTTCGTGTCAAAGGGCTTACGGCTTTTCTTTTGACGTTGGCTGCGATTATGGCGATGGTTACGTTTCGCTACGAGTGGCGTTTTGCGTTAGCGGCAATTATCGCTATCGTTCATGATATCGTCATCACATTCGGTTTTGTATCGTATTTTGAAATCGATTTTAACATCGAGAGTGTTGCGGCACTACTGATGATTCTGGGATACTCGATCCATGATACCATTATCGTTTATGACCGGATTCGTGAGCACATTCAAGAGTCTAAAAACAGTGATTTTGTGATGATCGTTAATGAAGCGGTTTCTCGCACCCAGTCTCGAACAACATTGACCTCTTTGACGGTATTTTTTGTCGTCTTGACCCTTTTCTTGTTCGGTGGAGATATTATGCTCGGTTTCAGTTTCCCGATGCTGGTTGGTGTTATAATTGGAACCTACAGTTCGATTTTCGTTGCGGCACAACTCGTTGTATGGACGGGATTCAGTGTCGCTCGCTATCGTGAAAAAATGGCTGAGAAGATAAAGCTTCAAGCGGAAAAAGAAAAAATGCGTGCTCAGTTCGAGCAGGGCATTGTATAAAATAGGATAAACATCTGCCTTGAAAAGGCTAGCTTTAGTGCCATAGTGGCAAGCGCAGTCAAAAGGGATATTATTCCTTTTGGCGTTCTATTAAAAAAATAGGAGCATTTTTTTGAATTACACCCCCGCATCAATTGAGGCCAAATGGCAAAAAACGTGGAGTACGACTAAGGCGTATGAACCCTCATCCGATTTTACCAAACCTAAAAAATACGTTCTCAGTATGTTCCCGTACCCTTCGGGGCGTATCCATATGGGACATGTCCGTAACTACACGATCGGTGATGCTTTCGCCCGTTATTATCGTCAGCAGGGGTTCAATGTTCTTCATCCGATCGGATGGGACAGTTTCGGAATGCCGGCAGAAAATGCGGCGATTAAACACGGTGTCCATCCGAAAAAATGGACCTATGAGAACATCGCTACGATGCGCGGTGAACTTGCGGGTCTGGGGCTTTCGTTTTCGGAAGATCGTGAGTTTGCGACCTCTAATCCGGAATATACGGCGTTCGAGCAGGGGTTCATTATCGATATGTTCAACAAAGGTCTCCTCTATCGTAAACAAGGATTTCTCAACTGGTGCCCGCACGATTTGACCGTATTAGCCAACGAGCAGGTGGTTGACGGCGGATGCTGGAGATGCGGAACCCCAATCGTTCAAAAAGAGATGTATCAGTATTACCTGAAAATCAGCGATTATGCCGAAGAACTCCTCGAATCACTTAAAACACTTGAGGGTAAATGGCCGAAGCAGGTTTTGACGATGCAGGAAAACTGGATCGGAAAATCGTACGGTTTGGAGTTTGCCTTCAAACTGGATGAAGAGAGTGAGGCTAAGCTTGGCGCAGTCTATCAAAGTTTTGATGTTTTCACCACCCGTCCCGACACGATTTACGGAGTAAGCTATGCGGCACTGGCACCTGAGCACGAAATTGTCCGTCATATGCTCTCGTTCGGGTTACTCGATCAAGCAACAAGCGACGCGATCAAAGCGATGCAGCGGGTCAGTGCACGTGATCGTGCAACCAGCCCGAAAGAGGGTGTATCACTCGGTATTCATGTTATCCATCCTCTAACGGGGGTAAAAGTACCGGTATGGGTGGCGAATTTCGTTCTCACCGATTACGGCTCGGGTGCGGTTATGGCGGTTCCTGCCCATGATGATCGCGATTATGAGTTTGCGACCAAATATGATCTTCCGATCAAAGCGGTTATTTTCCCATCCGAGGGTGAACTGTCATCAGGGTGTGCCTATACCGAAGCGGGAACACTCCGTGATAGCGGAGAGTTCAACGGTTTAGATAACGTCACCGCTAAAGCTGCGATTATGGATCATTTCGAAAACGAAAAGCTGGGTCGTAAAGTGATCAATTTCCGTCTCAAAGACTGGGGAATTAGCCGTCAGCGCTACTGGGGTGCACCGATCCCTCTGATTCATTGTGAATCGTGCGGAATCGTTCCCGAAGATAAATCCAATCTTCCGGTAGCACTTCCTGAGGATGTTGTGATCAACGGTGAGGGAAATCCTCTGGAACACCATGCGACGTGGAAACACTGCGCCTGTCCGAAATGCGGCAATCCCGCCATCCGCGAAACCGATACGATGGATACGTTTATCCAATCATCGTGGTATTTCCTCCGCTATACGGTCAAAAACGATTATACAGAGGCGCTAGACAAACAAGCCCTCGATTACTGGATGGGAGTGGATCACTACATCGGCGGGATCGAGCACGCGATCTTGCATCTGCTCTATGCCCGTTTCTTTACGAAAATGCTCCGTGATTTGGGTTACGTCAACAGCGATGAGCCGTTTGAACATCTTCTCACTCAGGGTATGGTTCTTAAAGACGGAGCAAAAATGTCAAAGTCCAAAGGAAACACCGTCGATCCGGGTGCATTGGTCGAGAAATACGGTGCCGATACGGCGCGTCTCTTTATCCTTTTCGCTGCCCCTCCGACCCAAGAGTTGGAATGGAACGACAGTGCGGTGGAGGGGGCGTATCGCTTCCTCAAACGGTTTGCCGATCGCAGTCAGTACGTTAATGTTACCGACCGCTTACCGATGATCGATCATAGTACCCTTTCCAAAGAGGAGAAAAACGCTCGTAAAAAAGTGTATGAAGCACTTAAACGTGCCCAAGAGGTATACACGGAACGTCATACGTTCAACACAATGATTGCCGGTGTGATGGAAGCGATGAACGCATTGAACGAACAAACGAATCGTGATGTCTGGACGGAGGGGTATTGGATTCTTACCTCCGTGATGGAACCTATCGTTCCCCATATCTGTTGGGAACTCTCTACTGAATTTTTCGGCGGGAAAAACTTCGGTGTCCAAGTGGTGCTCGAAGAGGTATTTGAAGTCGATAGCGTAGCTCTGGGTGTCTCCATCAACGGTAAAAACCGCTCAACGATCGAAGTGGGCGTCGGTGAAAGCCAAGAAGCGATTATCGAGATTGCGAAAGCCGCAGTTGAGAAATGGATTGAGGGTAAAGAGATCGTAAAAGCGATTGTTATCCCCGGGAAACTTGTCAATCTCGTCATAAAAGGGTAAGTCGATGAAATACTGGATACTGAGCGCTTTGATCCTTTTTGCCGGATGCGGCTATCAGCCCTCAAGCTATTATGCCAAAAGTGTGGTAGGAGAGAGTGTCAGTACCGAAGTGGTGATTTCGATGGAAGATCCGCAAAATACCGTCATTATCAAAGATGCTGTTGATATGGCGGTAATTACAAAATTTCGTACTTCGTTAGTCCCTAAAAATGCTTCACAAACCCATCTTAAAATCGCGATTAGTTCAGTTGGATTTACCCCTTTGCGCTATGATACGAACGGTTATGTTATCACTTACCGTACTACGGTAGTGATGTCAGTTGAGCGTTTTAGCGGAGATAAGAGAGAGGTATATTCAACACGGGGGATTTATGATTTCGCGATTGAACCCAATGCGATTATAACCGATCAGGCCCGCTTCGAAGCGATACGCCAAGGGGCGCAAAAAGGGATCGATGCCTTTATCGCACACGTTGCGGCACAGGGTGCGAACTCGAAATAAGGGGTAAAGATGACCATTAATCAAATCGTCCGAAATACGGTAGAACGGCTTAAAAGCGAAGGGAAGATATGGACTCCCGATACGTATGCCGAAACGTTTTGTTCTGAGGCAAAAAAAGCGGGATTTTCCGTTGAAGATTGCAGCGGAATTGATCGTTATACCCCACTGTTCGATAAAAAAACGGCGGAAGAGATCAAGCAATACCGTGTCCGAACAACCGCCGAACTGATCCGTTTCCTCATTTCCAAACTTAGTCGTCTTAACCCTAATGAAGCCTCTGTATTGGTTGAACTTTTGAGTTCATTGGCAAAACAAATGGCCCAAAGCATCGATGTTCTTCATAACCCGGAAGCCTCAGCACTGGCTAAAAAAACGGTTGCCATATTAGAAACCCAAGGCGGTGCGACACAGATTGATCTGCTCAAACAAGCATGGGTCAATTTCCTCACGCTGTATGATGACTCTTTTTTGATGAAATTGGCACCGTTCGGATCGGTCGATACGGCTAATTTACGCAGTACAATCGAGAATCTTCGTTTTCAGGAAGGGAGCAGTGAGAAAGTCGATTATGCGAAAACGGTTCGTCTTTTAGTCTCTTCTTTGGTTCCCTCAATCGCCCCTACCATGGATAGCGCGACGATCCAGCTTTCACAAAAACTTCGGGATGAACCTTCTTACGTCGCTACTGCAGAGTGTGAAAAAGAACTTAAAATGGCTATTGCTATGCGGGTGGCTTTGGATAAACAAAGCGTTGAAGAAATGGTGAGAGCACTTGACACACTTTTAGAGAAACTCTCCGCACAACTTATCGAATTAATAGAGCGAAGCGAAAACTCGACCAGCGAGATTCGTGAGGTTAAGCGAGATCTCGAAGCGTTAGAAAACAATAAACCTACCGACTTTAAAACAGCGCACAAACGTCTTTATGCGATTGCCAGTACCTTGGAAGAAAAAGTTGAAGTGTTGAGCAAAGATTTAAAAGTACACAATGAAAAAGTGACGCAGATGGGGAAAAAGATCGCGGCACTCGAAGAGGATTTAGCCCAAGCGACGCAAGCTTCTCGTGAAGATTTTTTAACCAAACTTTTTAATAAACGGGCAATCGAAGAGTACCTGAATGTCAAAGAGGCTGAATTTGAGCGTCATGGACGCAGTTTTTGTGTCGCCATGCTGGATCTGGACTATTTTAAAACGGTTAATGATACGTATGGACATGATGCGGGAGATGCGGTATTGCTTGCATTTGCTAAAATCCTCAAAGAAGAAGCGCGTACCAGTGATATTGTTGGACGTTACGGCGGAGAAGAGTTTTTAGCGATTTTAGGAGATACGGAACTTTTGGGTGCAAAAGTATTTTGTGAAAAAGTACGTAACCATGTGGAGCAAGCCCATTTTATGTATCAAGGACAGCGTATCAGTATCAGTGTGAGCATCGGTGTGGCTCAGCGTAGTGATTATCCTTCCATGAAAGCCTTGGTTAACGGGGCGGATGAGCGACTATACGATGCCAAACGCAAAGGGCGAAATCGCGTCGAGCCTGCATGAAACTGAGCGATTTTTTAGCGGCCAAGCCTCTTTTCTATGATGTGATCGATTATGATCGTTTCCCGATAGTGTACCGTGAGATTGAGCACCTTCTGCCGAAACCTAAAATTATTCATCTTGTCGGGACCAACGGCAAAGGCTCAACCGGACGATTTCTGGCCACAGCCTTACATCGTTCAGGGAAGAAGGTAGGACATTACACCTCTCCTCATATCCTCCATTTTAATGAGCGGATATGGATAGATGGCGATGAGATTAGTGATGAGGCTTTGGAAACTGCCCATCAGAAGCTTCTTTTGATGGTGAACCGGAATAGTGCCGAAGCCCTCAGCTATTTTGAATACACGACTCTTTTGGCAATGGTTTCCTATGCAGAGTGCGACTATATCGTACTTGAAGCGGGACTTGGGGGAGAATATGATGCCACAGCCGTATTTCCTAAAGCGCTCAGTATCTTTACCCCTATCGATTATGATCATGCGGCGTTTTTGGGGACTACCATCGAGTCCATTGCCACGACCAAATTGAATAGCATGCAACGTGTTGCCCTTTTAGGGAAGCAGAAACACCCAATAGTTGAATCGATTGCTCGCACTATAGCGGATGCACAAGGGTGTAAGCTTGATACACTTTCAGAACGCGTTACACCAAACATTCAAGAACTGGCATTGCATCTTGCCATGAAAAACAGTCTCAGCGACTATTTACGTGATAATCTGACGTTGGCGATGGCCGCATATGAGCTTTTGGGCTATGAAACGGACGAATCGCTGTTCGATCAGAGCGCATTGTTTGGCCGTTTGAGCCGTATCGCTTCAAACATTACATTGGATGTAGGGCATAACGCATTGGCAGCAGAGTCAATAGCTGGAGCGTATACCGGTAAAAAAGTGACTTTGGTCTATAACACCTACGGGGACAAAGATTACCAAGAAATTTTGAGCCTTTTAAAACCGATTATCGAGTGTGTCGAGATAATCCATGTAGCTGAAGGACGGATTGTCGAGCGTGATCAGCTTGAATCGGTATTGGAGAAATTGGAAATACCCTATGGCGTATTTGAATCGATTGAAGAAGATAAAGAATATTTGGTCTTTGGCTCTTTTAGTGTAGCCGAGACGTTTTTAAAGAGGATGAATGTCACAAGCACGATGGTATGAGTACCTAAAAAACAACCCGAAGAATCGACCGGACATTCTCCTGTGCGAGGATGCCAAAGAGGCGTCGGAACTGAGCGACGTATCGACATTTTTAGAAATCCCACACATCGTCTTGCCCGATTTTCGTGCGACCTATATGGACGATTTACGCCCGTTTAGCGAAGAATTGTTTGCCCTTTTTTCTGCACTGCGTACCTATTACACGGCATCCAAAAAACCGCTGATTATTTCTCCGCTTAAAACACTTCTTTTCCCTATGCCGAATGGGTCATTACTCCAAAGCGAGACGATCGAGTTCGCTTCGCGGATCGATCTGAGTGCATTTAAAGAGAAACTGCTCCATTGGGGATATGCCTTCGTCGACATGGTGGAAATAGAGGGGGAAGTCTCCCATCGCGGTGATATCCTCGATATCTATGTTCCGAATCAAAGCAACCCGTACCGTATCAGTCTGTTCGACGATGAGGTGGAAGAGATCAAAGCGTTCGATGTCGAAACTCAGCGCACCGATAAAGAAGAACTTGCCTCTATCGAAGTGACAAGTGCCTTTTTCTCACTGAATGCAGATCAGCATAAAGCTTTTGAAAAAGCGATTAATGCAGCCCAAAGCGACAGTTTTGTGAAAGACATCGCCTCACTCGGATTTTGGGTTTTAGGTTCTGAGGGGATCGATCTGTGCGAGGGAAAAAAAGTCGCCCGTATCCGTGAGATGAAAAGTGTCCTTGATGAAGCGTACGCTCTTAATCAAAGCGTACTCCCGCGTGAGCGATTGGAAGCAGAGATACTCCCTGAGTCACAGAAGTATACTCCACTGGGGGGCGGGAATTTCGAGACCCTCCGAAGCGTCCATAAAGCCAAAAAATTTACCCTCATCGCCGCCAGCGATACCCAGCTTAAAGCGGCGGGGATTTTTGAACTTAAAGGCCTTTGTGTTAATACCTCGGGGATTGTCCTCAACTTGATCGGTCCTGATGAAATCATCCTCTCTCTCAACCGTCATGAGAAAAAACGTCGTCGCCGTCGTACTTCCATCCTACTCGATGATCTGAAAGTGGGCGATTACGTTGTCCACGAAGAGTACGGGGTCGGGATATTTGTGGGGATCGAGCAGGCTGAGATCCTCGGCGGGATTAAAGACCTTGTCGTGATCAAATACATGGGGGATGACAAACTTCTCCTTCCCGTAGAAAACCTCGATACGATCGATCGCTATATCGCTTCTGGAAGCCTTCCCGTTCTTGATCGTCTGGGCAAGGGAAGTTTCGGTAAGCTCAAAGAGTCGGTCAAAGCACGGTTGTTTGAGATCGCTTCCGAAATTGTGGGGATCGCGGCAAGCCGTGCTCTTATTAAGGCATCGGTTCTCAACGTCGATGCGGGTGAATTGCGTCGATTCCAAGAGGCCGCCGGATTTGATTATACTCCGGATCAAGCCAGTGCCATCAGCGCTATCGTCCGTGATCTCTCCTCCGGTCAGATCATGGATCGGCTCCTCAGCGGAGATGTCGGTTTCGGAAAAACCGAAGTGGCGATGAACGCTATCTTTACGGCTGCGAAGGGGGGCTATCAGTCGCTCCTTGTCGTTCCGACGACGCTACTTAGCTCTCAGCACTTCCAATCGCTCAAAGCCCGTTTAGCTCCGTTCGGACTTCGGGTGGCGAAGTTGGATCGTTTCGTCAGCTCGAAAGAGAAAAATGCGACCCTTCGGGCATTAGAAGCGGGAGAACTTGACTGCGTCGTCGGAACCCATGCCCTGTTTGGGGTGAATTGTGCGAAGCTTGGAATCGTCATCATCGATGAAGAGCATAAATTCGGGGTGAAACAAAAAGAGAAACTCAAATCGCTTTATGAGAATGTCCACCTCCTCAGTATGAGTGCGACCCCGATCCCCCGCAGTCTTAATCAGGCGCTTAGTTCAATCAAGACAATGTCGGAACTTCTCACCCCTCCGAGTGAGCGTTTAGGGGTACGGACGTTTGTTAAAAACTACGATGAGAAGCTGATCAAAGAGGTAATCTTACGCGAACTTCGACGCGGCGGTCAGGTGTTCTATGTTCACAACTCGATTGACTCGATGATTATCAAATCGGGAGAGCTTAAAGCAATCCTTCCCGATCTGCGTATTCTAATACTCCACTCCCAGATCGGTGCGACTCAAACGGAAGATGAGCTTGCCAAGTTTGCCGATCGCCAATACGATGTCCTCCTTGCCACCTCGATCATCGAGTCGGGTATCCATATGCCGACGGTGAATACGATGATTATCGACGGAGCCGACCGTTTCGGGATGGCCGATCTGCATCAGCTGCGCGGTCGGGTCGGGCGGGGGCATACCGAGGGGTATGCCTATTTTATCGTCGATGACAAAGATCATCTTACCGAAGAGGCGAAAAAGCGCCTCGTAGCGTTAGAATCGAACTCCTTTTTGGGAAGCGGTTCAATGCTCGCCTATCACGACCTCGAAATTCGAGGCGGTGGGAACCTCGTCGGGGATGCCCAAAGCGGTCATATCAAAAACATCGGATATGCCCTCTATCTGCGGATGCTGGAAGATGCGATTAAAATCCTCACCAACCAAACGACGGCGGTACGGGCGAAAGTGGATATCAAACTTACCGTCAGCGCCTTTATCAGCGACGAGATCGTGAGCGAAGACCGTCTCCGCCTCGAACTTTACCGCCGTCTCAGCCAGTGTGAGAGCCCGAGCGAGATTTATGAAATTGAAGAGGAAGTCGGAGATCGTTTCGGTAAGCCCGACACGCCTACGAAACAGTTCTTTGAGATTATGGTGATCAAACTCCTCTCTATCGAGAAGAAGATTAAAATGGTGAGCAACTACAACCAAAACATCACGATAGAGTACGCGAGCGGTATCAAAGAGACATTGCAGAGTAAGAGCAAAGATGATGATGACTTGATCGGTACCGTCTTGCATTATCTCCGCACGGCAAAAGGAAAAGCATGAGTTTTTGTTCCTATTTCGATACCTATCAATGCCGCTCGTGCAGCTGGATCGATTATCATTATGCTGAACAGCTGAAACTCAAGAGTGACCATTTACATGCACTTCTCAACCCCTTTCAACCGCGAGATTGGTTGAAACCCGCCACATCACCTCTAAAAGGATTTCGGAATAAAGCCAAAATGGTGGCAACTCCGACGTTAGAGGGTGTAGTCCTTGGACTCTCCGAAGAGGTGAGTCTGATCGAGTGTCCGTTGTACGATATGAGTATGCAAAAAGTATTGCAGAGCGTTCAAGATTGGCTCCGGGGATTAGGGGTCAAAGCGTACGATATTAAAAAGAAAAAAGGGGAGTTGAAATACGTTCTCCTTACGCGAAGCAAATCCAACGGCTCGATGATGCTCCGTTTCGTCCTCCGCTCCCACGGGATTGTTGCCCGATTGCAAAACGCTCTGGATGACTTGATCAAACATGCTCCGGAACTCAAAGTGGTTACGGTGAATATCCAGAGTGTCCACATGGCGATTTTGGAAGGGGAAGAGGAGATATTTTTTACTGAACAGCGTCGGCTCGAAGAGCGGTTGAACGGTATCCCCCTCTATATCCGTCCTAAAAGCTTTTTTCAAACCAATCCCGAAGTCGCTGAAAAGCTATACCGCAGCGCGAGCGAATGGGCGGGGGAGAGCAAACCGAAGATTCTGTGGGATCTGTTTTGCGGCGTAGGGGGGTTTGCACTCCATTGTACTGCACCGGATCGGAGTATTATGGGGATCGAGATTGAACCTGAAGCGATAGAGTGTGCCCGTGATTCGGCGGCACAGCTGGAGATGAAGAACCTTCGTTTTGAATCTCTCGATGCGGCGAGTTTCGGAGCGAGTTCGGGTGAAAAACCTGATTTGATTATCGTTAATCCGCCCCGTCGGGGATTGGGTGAGCAGTTATGCAAATGGTTGATGCGAGTCAGTAGCGATCGGATACTCTATTCGAGCTGTAATGCGACGAGTTTAGCCAAAGATCTTGAACTTCTTAGCGGCTACTCGGTGAATCGGGTTCAACTGTTCGATATGTTTCCCCATACGGCTCATTATGAAGTTTTAGTGGAGCTGGTACGAGAATAAAGTTCTCCAAAATGATCAATGTAGGTGAGATAGAGTCTTACCTCAAATTCGAGTTGATGGTACTCGGTTTCGATATGGGTGCAGAGGGAGTAAAAGGCTTTGTTATGATCTTTCTCTTTGAGATGGGCGAGTTCATGGGTGACAATCATCCGCAAAAACGGCTCCGGGACTTTTTTAAAAAAGTGGGAAATCCGAATCTCGTTTTTGGCTTTGAGCTTTCCTCCCTGTACCCGAGAGACGAAGGTGTGGGTTCCCAAAGCGGAGTTTAAATCACGGATTTTGGTATCATAGAGTACTTTTGAGATGGGCGCAGAGCTGCGAAAATGGGTGTTTTTGATCTCCATAACATAATCATAGAGGCTTTTGTCGGTTGTGTAGGGATGGGTATCGGGATATTTACGGATAAGTCGCTCGCCGAGAGTGTCGGTATCGATCAGATTTTGTACCTGAGCGAGTATCTCTTGGCTGTAGTGAGCTAAATATCTAAGCGATTGCATGGGGGATTACTTCGTTTCAATGCGATCATTTAAATGGGTTATATGGCCATGATCATCATGGAAAACCGTAACCAATTGGCTGTTTGCACACTGTTGCAACTGATCATCGTCCAAATGAAAATAATTTGAATAATCAGTGGATTTATAGAGCAAATGTTCACTGGGAGCTCTGTGTCTGTTTAGCCTTGAGAGGATAAACAACACAATCGGCGTTGCAATTAACATCGATATTGCATGTTCAAAGGTTACACTATGAATATTTTCAAATATCCAATCGGATATTTTATCCGCCGGTACTTTTAATGTAATGATCCCATAAAATACAACCAATAAAGGCTTCCACAAATAGATAAAGCCTAACCAAAGTCCGATGGTTAGTCCATCCCACACTAATCTTTTTCTTTTGGGTAGCTCATGGCGTTTGTTGATAATCAATGTTTCTTTAGACATCTTACCCCTTTTTCGGTAATTGTTGATGGACACCTCGGTCGGGACTAACCCACCTTGCACGTCCTTTCGTCCCAAATAACACTTTCGGTAGAGCGGTTACGGCGGTAAAGAGATTCAGCAACCAATAGGCAAACGGATACCAAATCATCCAATAGTAGTTTTTTCCTAAGCCTTGGTCATAATGACCGTCTAACCATTTACTGATGGCAAACTGTATCAAACATGCACCGATAAGAATAATACTGCTTTCGTCCGGTAAAATGGGTGAATGATCCGGCATGGCATAGGAAATGGGAGTAAAGAAACTCATTAACCAGACGACAAACACCAATACCATACTGTAGGCCCAAAGGGTGCTTAACATGAGTTCCGTCATAAGGCCCCAAAGATGGGTTTGCTTGTGCATAAATAAAACTTTAAAGTTTTTAAGCATCACTTGAACACCGCCCATAGCCCAACGCAACCGCTGTTTCCACAATCCGCTCAATGTTTCCGGCATCAAAATCCATACCAGTGCTCGTGGCTCAAAGCGTACATCCCAACCGTTGCGTTGCAGTTTCCAGGTAATATCGATATCTTCGGTCAGCATATCGGGACTCCAATACCCCACTTCATGCACCGCCGCTTTTCGAAAACCGGTGATGACACCCGATACGGTAAATAGTCGTCCGAAACTGCGCTGTGCCCGCTTGATCATCCCTACGATAGAAGAAAACTCACCCACCTGGATTTTACCCAATAGGCTTGTGCGATTACGGATACGCGGGTTACCCGTTACGGCGGCAACTTCGGGATAACGGATAAAATGTTTGACCATCCAATGGACACAATGTTTATCGATTAAGGCATCTCCGTCTATGCATATCAAATACTCGTATTTTGCCAACAATGCGCCGGCTTGAAGCCCTAACGCTTTCCCCTGATTTTCGGCTAAATTAACCACTTTTAACTTGGGGTTATTCTTTGCCAGAGCGACTAAAATCTCTAAGGTATCATCCTTGCTGCCATCGTTAATGGCAATGACTTCAAATTCAGGGTAGTCCACATTGAGGGCATACGTGATGGTTTCGATGGCATTTTGCCCTTCATTGTAACAAGGGATCAAAATACTCACCCCTTGCCAGCTCTCATTGGCTCTTAGAGGAGGAATAATGTATTTGAGATAGGGTTTTTCATTTTTAAAATAAAAAAAGATTGCCCCTACGATCCACAAACTTGACATAAACAATGGATAATAAAAGACATAGCCCAGCACTATGTGCCATAGTGAATGCCAAAATAGTTCAAATGTCATTACAAATCCTTCTTACTTACTTAGCATGGTATCGCCATGCATAAGCTCTGATTTTTGTCCAAAGGCTTGTTTCATCGTATCGGCATCAGGGATATTTTTAAATACATTGTCCGGATAATAGGCCACATGATGGACCCCGAGATCGTATAAATGGTTTATCGTATCAACCATCTCTTGAGATGAAATCGGTTCATCGTTTTTTCTCCAATTGATGGTTTGCAGCTCCATCACGGTACGTTCCAACCCACACTCTTCTTGCTTTACACGTTCAACAATTTTATCGTAAAACTGTCGTGTATCATCGGCTTGTTCCATATACGGCATCGCCATAATAGCGGTGTAGTCATAATTTTTGATCGATTCATTCAATCCTTGCGCATACCATTCTTCGGCGTACTCATTGAGTGCAACCTGCGCATATAAATTACGGGCTGTTTTAAGTCCGGGATGCTCATCTCTAACAATCTGCGCTAATCGCATCGCGAACGAATCCAAATAGTCCGTTTTGAGGTTCGTCCACTTTTCTAACTGTTCGCTCTCCTCTCGAATTTTGGTTACACTGTGTGCCAATCCCCATTTTTTATACTGCTTACGTGCAAATGTGCTGTCATCTTCAAAATCGGACAGCGTTACATCATCATGAAACAATATGCCGTCAATACGGGGTAATTTAGCCAAATCTTCATAAATCTGCTGAATAACTTTTCGTGCTTTAGGAGAAAACGGCGATAACCTCGGATATCCCATATTGAGATGGGTCGGATCAACCTGTAAGGTTACTACCGTCTCTTTGGCAACCGCATTGTTTTTCGGCAATTGCCACGCCAGCATCGGCATCCAGGCATAAATGCGCTTAACTTGTGTGCGCGTTGTAAGCTGCCAAGCCACCCTATTAAATAAATCGGCACGCATCGGAATATTTCGGTTTGGAAAATAGACATAGTCCGCTGCCCCATTGGCATCAGGGTCAGCAAAAGCCTGCAAATAAACCGTATTGATACCTAACGTTTTTATTCGATCAAGCAAATCACCCAAATTTCTTTCCTGCTGCTCTGGATCAGAATCATAGATATAATCCAAATCGACATGCGCGGCTTTTGTGGTACGGTCGTTATCGATCAAATTGGCATTTCGTGAGCGGATATTTTGTTCTAACTCTTTAAGGGTCATGTTTTTATCAACCAAGATACGGCGCATCCCCCACAAAGGGGTAATACGTGTATTGCTGCCATCATCCAGAGTTAATCCGATGCTCATCCCTAAACGCTCTGCAATGGTGCGCACTTCTTTATTGTAATATCCATACGGCCATACCATGACACGAGGCTTTTGCCCTGTATACTCTTTGATAAAGCGGTTGTTTTCCGATAAGTCATTATAAATACGTTGCTGATAACTTTTTTCATCTTCATAGGAGCGTTTATCGCTCAACCATTGGCGCGTGATCATGGCCGGCTGCAGGTTGCCTTGCGGATTGCCCGGTATCCCTTTATGTAAAAAATAGCTATGACTTGCAAACTCGACCAGAGTGCTGTCGGCCATTTCCTTGATCGCTTCATGGGTTAAAAACTTCTCACGCGCAATCTTATGCCCATCAAAATCTACTGTATCTTTAGCCTTCATCCAACTGCCGACCAGTGCGATGACAACCGGAATTTTATATTTTTTGATTAAGGGGTAAGCGTTGGTGTAAACGGACTGATACCCATCATCAAAGGTCATCAAAACGGCTTTTTTAGGCAATGGTTTTGCACTTTTCCGGTAGGCTAAAATATCATTGATACCGATAAAGTGATAGCCGTTATCGATCAGCCAATGTATCTGCTCTTCAAAATGAGATGGTGTAACCGCATAGGTTGAATCGAGCGTTTCACTTTTATCGGCTATTTCGTGATAACTTAGGATCGTAAACTCATTGGGGTTTTGATCCCGACTGCACACATTAGGGAGGTCATTGGCTATAAGGTAACTGTTGGCAATGCCGATGAAGATCAAAAGAAATTTGATGATTGGTTTGAGCATAAAGTAGAGTACTTTGTTTTAAATTTTAATCGAAAATTATACAGTATAACCCCTTGTATCTTCCCACTTTTACCGGCATCTCTTACGTCAGCTTTTGCTATCTTATAGTATAGTTTCACTACATTACGCAAAGGTTCGAGATGGAACATCAAAAGATCGACGAACTCGTCGCCAAGATTAAAGCCCTCGAATCGGAACTGGAATCTGAACTGCACCAGGAGTATGAGCGGTTCAGCTGTGAAATAACGAAAAAACGGGAAGAGCTTCTCGCGTCGTACCGGCGTGAGCGCCAAGGGTTATTGCGCTATTTGGCGACCACCCCGATCTTGCATCTGCTGAGTGCCCCCGTCATCTGGTCGGTCTTGTTCCCTGCATTGATCTTGGATGCTTTTGTGAGTCTTTATCAGTGGATTTGCTTTCCGATCTACAAGATTACCAAAGTCAAACGGAGTGATTACATCCTTATCGATCGTCACCGACTCGCCTATCTCAACATCATCGAAAAGCTTAACTGTCTCTATTGCAGTTATTTCAACGGACTGATGGGATACATTAGCGAGATTGCCGGTCGCACCGAACAGTACTGGTGCCCGATCCGCCATGCATCACGGGTCAAATCGATGCACAACAATTATAAAAAATTCTTCGATTACGGAGACAGTGAGAACTTTCGACAAAGAAGCGCAGAGCTTAGAGAGGATCTCAAAGAGGAGAAAGAGTGAAAATAGCCTTTATCGGAGATATCGTAGGCCGTCCGGGACGGAATATGATTAAAGAGTATCTTTTAAAGCTCAGACGCGAACACGGAATCGATTTCGTCATCGCCAACTACGAGAACGCTTCGCACGGTTTCGGAGTAACGATGAAAAATGCCCAAGAGCTTTTGGCAATGGGGATCGACTGCATGAGCGGGGGAAACCATACGTGGGATAAAAAAGAGGTCGAACCGTTGTTGGAGAACCTGCCGATGCTCCGCCCTCACAACTACCCCGAAGGGGTCAAGGGAACGGGGTGCCGTGTCTTTGACGTAGCGGGAGAAAAACTCGCCGTCCTCAACATCATGGGGCATTACGGGATGCCGTACGTCGATAATGCGTTCCGATGCGCCCGCGATACCGTCGCACACCTCAAAAACGACGGGGTTGAGCATATCTTTCTCGATTTCCATGCCGAAGCCTCCAGTGAGAAACGGGCCATGATGATGTTGCTCCAAGGCGATATTAGCGGCATCATCGGAACCCATACCCATGTGGGGAGTGATGATTTTCAGATTGCAAAAGGGACAGCCTATCTCACCGATATCGGTCTCTCAGGTTGCCGTGATAACGTCATCGGAATGGATTCAAAAGTGCCGTTGGAACGCTTTATCACGGGCGTATCGGGACGTTTTGAAGTCCCCGAAAAATGTCGCAAAATTCTCCAAATCGCTATATTGACTCTGGATGAGGGGAAATGCACCGAAGCGTTCAAACTCAAAATATTTGATGACGGACGTGTCCATCGAACCGATGCGTGGGTGGAAGAATAACTATGTGATTGGTCATGCTGAACTTGATTCAGCATCTAATTTATGCGTAGATACCGTATCAAGTACGGCATGACAAAACACCAAAGGAGCTTTTTATGCAACTAACCGATTCTTTCGAACTTTTCAGTGCATTAGAGCAATTAAAACTCTTAGAAGAGTCTCCGCCGCTGTGGTGGCCATCCTATGGAACCTTTGAAGTCGTCGTCGGTGCCATCCTCACCCAAAACACCCAATGGTCACGGGTTCAAATCTCCCTCGATAACCTCCGTATTAAAGAACTTCTCTCCCTCCATCTCCTAGCCCATTGTGACGTTGATGAGCTGATGGAGCTGATCCGTCCCAGCGGTCTGTTCAAAGCCAAAGCCCAAACCCTGATCCGCCTCTCACAATCTATCTGTGATGATTTCGGCGACTTCGAAACTTTTGCCCTCAGTGTCGATAGAGAGTGGCTCTTGTCACAAAAAGGGATCGGACCTGAGACGGCAGATTCTATCCTCTGCTACGCCTGCGCCCGTCCCGCGATGGTCGTGGACAGCTACACGGCACGGCTGTTAAATGCGTTCGGATATGAGTTCGAGAGTTACGATGAGTTGCAGGAGTGGTGCGAAGCGGGGGTGAGAGGCTATTTCGATACCGTACAGCTCCCTGCCGCATTTGCGCGGTTTCATGGGATGATTGTGGAGTATGTGAAGGGGAATAGTAAGGGGAAAGTGGTGAATATCGAAGTAATTTTAAGTATATAAATTTATTTATTTTCAGAATACTCTGTATCGATCTCTTTCGCAATTTCGACAAAATGTTTATGTTGTTCATAAAGATAAAAGCAATATATCCTTGCATCTTTTTCTTGCATTTTTTCATTATTGTTAGAAAGGTATGATTTTAAAACATCAATGGCATGCTTATACTCTTCTAAATCATACTGAATATAATCATTTAACTCATTTCTTTCTGTTAACCCC
This sequence comes from Sulfuricurvum sp. RIFCSPLOWO2_12_FULL_43_24, assembly GCF_001829605.1. Taxonomy (NCBI): domain Bacteria; kingdom Pseudomonadati; phylum Campylobacterota; class Epsilonproteobacteria; order Campylobacterales; family Sulfurimonadaceae; genus Sulfuricurvum; species Sulfuricurvum sp. RIFCSPLOWO2_12_FULL_43_24. Next base: position 17,703 of record NZ_MIBT01000082.1, read on the forward strand.
ATTTCAAATTTATTATAGGTTTCTTCAATAGAAATGAGCATTCTTAAAGCAAAATCTCTATTTGCATTCGATGGTGAATGAATCCCCTCCGATACTTTTTCAAAAAAGTAACCAATAGTAGAATGAAAGATGTCAGCAATAAGATTATCTTTATATTTATCACGATACATTTTATCCACCTCAATTAATTTATTAGCCAAAAGATTGTAGCTATTTTCGATTTCGTGTGTTTGTTCCTTAAGTATAGAAATAAGATTAATATCGATAAATTCATTTCTTTCTTTTTCGGAAGATCGGAGAAGAGTAAATCCCCATTTAGACATTGATATTCGAGATATGTAATTGTAGTAAGTGACTTTTTGCACATTGTTTTTTGTTGGATGACCAATTGCAGCATTCCTAAGTGCTCGAATTTCCAATAATTTTTTACTTGCTGAATATTCGATTTCAAACGCTTCAGATAAATGCTTCATTGCATCTTGCTGTATAAATAATGTTTGTAAAATTCCATATGTAAAAATGTATTTTAGACCATCATTTGTAGGATATTCAGATTTAATATAGTCTTTAATTGAGTATAGAGTATCACCTATTGTATCTAGTGAGCTACATATCTGATTCCAATTATTTAAGTTTTTAAGTAGTTCAGTTTGATATCTTGTTGTATTAATATGTTCACGAACTGATTTTTCATGTGCAGAGATTGTTTGAAGTGTAGTAAGAATATCCTCTACCGTTTTATAGGGATTTTGGATTGACTCAGAAAAATTGTATTCTTTATTCATAATGTTATGATAGCAGAATTATGGCGCGATAACTTTCAAAACCCCTTTTTACAAAGTCCCACTACCCATGTCTAATTTGACAAAATACAACGAGATAAGATACTATCAGACAAATTATGAGAAAAGAGAACTTAGTGAAAATAAATCTTTTTAAAACAGCGTTTTATAGTAGCTTTTTGGGCATTGAATATCTCGCTATCACTCCACAACATATCAAAATCGTAGAGAGTTTTTGGGATAAACAAAATCACTTTATCGCTTTTTGTACTTTGTATGTATTGTTGAGTTTAGCATATAAGCATCTATCAACACGCCTAAAAGTCGTTCTTTTGCTACTGGTCGGTTTCCAAATCGAGATAACACAATACTTTATCCCCAATAGATTCTTTTCACTCATGGACATTGTTGCAGATTGTATAGGTATTGTGATCGGAATCGGAATCTATAGGGTCATTTCAAAAATCAAAACACCTCTTTAACCCGTCCTACTTCTCCGCTCATAAGACGCACTTTAATCCCGTGGGGATGGTTCGGGGATTTAGTGAGGATGTCACGGACAACTCCCTCTGTTAATCTATCTGTCGATCGGTCCTCTTTGAGGACGATGCTTACCCGTTTACCCGACATAATATTTTTACGCTCTTTGCCGTCCATAGTTGACCCTTGCTCTTTGTTTTTATATATACTTGCAGTAGATTGAGAAAAATCGTATTCGTCTCTCATTGTCCGATTTTTTGTTTTGTTTGTAGGTAGATTG
>NZ_MIBT01000083.1:0-1028 GCF_001829605.1 Sulfuricurvum sp. RIFCSPLOWO2_12_FULL_43_24
AAACTGATCGCACCTGTGCAGGAAATTTTCCCATTTGCGGTCATTGATGCGTATGCCAAAAGCGCCGCGACATTACAGAAAAAAATGACCAAAAAAGTAGCCCACGGAGCCATTGCCATTGTCTCTCAACCCGTCTACGATCTCGAAAATGCTAAAAAACTGCTGGATATGATGAGCGAAGCCAACCGTGAAAATAATGGCTCTTGTGTACTGGTTTTGGGCTATTTTCCGATTACCAAACTCCGTACCGCCCGCTTTTTGGATGAAAATGTCCCGGGAATTTATGTTCCGATTGCATGGGTCGAAGCCCTCGAAGCGGCTTCATTGATTAGCCCTGAGGAAGAGTATCGCGTCGGATTTGAGCTGAGTAAAACCCTCTTCGAAGAACTAAAAGCTCTCCATCCGAAAATCCACATCATGACCGCCAATCAGTTTGAGTTAGCCAAGGCGATTTTGTCTTAATCTCCCGTTCGCCCTGAGCTTGTCGAAGGGTATATTCATGGTTCGACAGGCTCACCACGAACGGAGCAACCTTAATAGTGATACCGACACTGCGCCACGATAATAAGATCATTTTTAATCGTGTAAACGAGGCGATGTTCAGCAGTAATCCGTCGGGACAAATACCCCGATAAATTTTCTTTCAACCGTTCAGGCTTTCCCAACCCCTCATCAGGATTTCGGCGGATGTCTTCCAAGAGTGCATTGATCCTCTTTAGAATCTTTTTATCGTTATGTTGCCAATAGAGATAGTCTTCCCATCCCTTGGTCGAAAATGCGATCATCAACTCGCTATCTCTCGAATGGTGAATTCCCCTTTTTCGATCTCTTCGATTGAATCCATCAAACGATCACGATTTGTTTTAGACGAGAGCAGATACATCGTCTCTTTCATCGACGCATACTCTTCATAGGAGATCAACACGGCGCTTTGGTTATCTTTGGTCGTGATGATGTACTCTTCACAGTCGTTGCACACGCTGTCGATCATACTTCGCAGATTATTACGTGCCGCAGAATAAAACATG
>NZ_MIBT01000084.1:0-28553 GCF_001829605.1 Sulfuricurvum sp. RIFCSPLOWO2_12_FULL_43_24
TAGCAGCAGGTGCTTCAGTTGTTGCAGACTCGCTGCATCCGATAAACATTGCAGCCAAAAGCAACGCAGAAATGATTTTCATCATGGTAAGGCTCCTTAAAAAAATATGGCGGAAGTATACCACTACTCCCCCCATACTTGTCAAGCATTTTTCGATTTATTTTGAAATATTTTTTGAAAACGCCTATTATAGGGCTTTCCAAGAGATTGCAATTTTATCAAATTTACAAAAATTTAGTAAAAAATGCTTATAACATAAAATTGTTTTTTTGATTTTTTGATTTGTTTACTAATGATTGTCTATTACAAGGCATTTAAAGAGGAAGAATAACACTGCTATTTGCAGTGTGTAATAGCAGTGTTATAGAAGTTATCGTCCTGCTGGGAGAAGGTTTGGCAATGGAGGAGTTTGATCTTCACTCCATCCCCCTCCTAATGCTTTGTAAAGTGAAATAGTGGCAATCAGAAGATTTTGTTTTGTAATCAGCAGCTGTTGAGACGCTTGAAGCCATTGTTGTTGTACAAGAAGCATATCGCTGTAGGTAATTGTGCCGACTTGATAGCGCAGTTTACTTTGCATGAGAGCTTTTTGAATTGCATTGGATCGTGCAGTTTGATAGGTGATTTGCTCTTTTGCTTTGACGGTTTGTCCTAGGGCATTATCGGTGTCATTAAATGCACTGATAATACTTTTTTTATACGCAGCTAGGCTTTGATTCCGATCGGCTTCCGCACTTTTAATCTCACCCTCAATCCGTCCTGCCGAGAAGATAGGGATGCTGATGGCTGGAGCGATTTCCCATATTCGTGCCGGGTTGGAGACAAAACTGCTCAGTTCCAAACTTTGTACTCCTAACATCCCTGTTAGCTTTATACTCGGAAAGTAAGCGGCTCGCGCAACACCGATTCGTGCATTTGCTGCAATCAAATTTTGTTCTGCCGCTGCAATGTCTGGGCGTTTATTTAAAAGATTTGCACTCAAGTTTGCAGGTATTTCAGGAATGGTAATGGTGCCTAACACAGAAGTGCTAACGGAGGTCGGATTTCGTCCTAAAAGGAGATTATAAGAGGACTCTTCGGTAATTTTAGAAGCTTCAAGCTGTGAGAGTGTCGCTTTGGCACTCTCATGCTCGGATAATGATTGTAACAAAACCGGCTCGGCAATAACACCGTGTTTGTATTTGAGCTCATTGAGTTTAACAATTTCATCGGTGAGCATAAGGTTCTCTTTCGCTAAATCAATCTGCCCTTGTAAGGACGAGAGTTTGATATACGATGCCGCCACATTGGATACTACGGAGAGTTGGAGTGTCTGGGATGCATATTCACTGGAGAGGAGTGCTGCACGAGCAGACTCATTCGCACGACGCACTTTTCCAAACAGATCAATTTCGTAACTTGCGAGTGATAACGATCCGGCATACGTTGATGTAATCCCCTCACGTAGCTGATAACCTCCGTTAGAGGCATTATCAACTGCTTTTCGGTCCAATGAACCGTTTGCATTGATTTGGGGGTAGAGATACGATTTTGCCTGATCGAATTTACCCAGAAGTGCATCAACGGAAGCCTGGGAAGATTGCAGGTCGTAGTTTGTACGAAGGGCCTCTTCGATGGCATGGTTAAGTGATTCGTCTTGAAAGCTTTTCCACCATTGGATATTTATACTTTGTTGGACCGTCTTATTTTTATCCTGATCTAAAAAGTTTTCCGGTACAGCCACATTGGGACGAACGTAATCGGGCCCGATGGCGCATCCTCCCAGTAGAAAGGCAGTCAGAATGCTAAGACTTAATGATGTGTTATTCATGATCGGCTCCTTTGGCAGGTGAAAATTTTTCTTGTGCTGTTGCAACCCAATAATAGAGGAACGGAATAAAGTACCGTTCGATAAACGTTGCCGCCAGCATACCGCCGAACATGGCTACTCCAATCGAGAAACGCCCTGCCGCTCCGGCACCTGAACTGAAGATCAGCGGCAGCATCCCGGCTAAAAAGGCAAAAGAGGTCATCATCATCGGACGGTAACGAAGACGAGCCGCTTCCATGGCTGAATCGTAAATAGTTTTACCCATTTGGCGCTGTTCTTCGGCAAATTCGACGACCAGAATCGCATTTTTTGCCGAGAGGGCGATGAGGGTGAGCAACCCAATCTGGAAGAAAACGTTGTTATTCAAGAACGGAATCAGCCATACAACGGTGTACGCCCCCATAATACCATAGGGTACGGCGAGCATAATAGAGATCGGCAATGTCCAGCGTTCATACAATGCTGAGAGAATCAAATAGACCATCACCAAGGCAAAAGCCATAATCATGAGTGCTTTGGAACCGACGAGTTTTTCTTGGAGATATAACCCCTCCCAGTCGTAACTTACAGAGGAGGGCAGTATGCTGTCCCCTTTTGCTTCTAAAATTTTGATCAAGTCGCCTGAACTGTATCCCGGAGAAGGGGAGCCCATGACTGTGGTACAGAGGACACCGTTAAAGTGCTCGATCGAAGAGGGTGCACTGGACATTTTGGCCGTAACAACGGAAGAGAGAGGAACGAGTTGACCGCTTGATGATCGAACCCATGCACGTCCGATATCCTCGGGCTTGGCACGATAGGGTGAATCGGCTTGCATCTGTACCCAATAGGTTTTACCGTTTTTATCGAATTGATTGATGTACATCGTTCCGATGGTTGCTTGGAGTGTTTGGAAAATATCGCTGATGGCAAGTCCCATCATTTTGGCTTTTTCACGATCCACTTCAATGGATAGTGTCGGGGTAGTAATGTTCATTGTTGTCATCGGGTTCTTGATGCTCGGATCTTGACGCAAATCAGAAACGAACGCATTGGTCGTATTGGCAAGCTTATTAAAATCGTTATCGCCCGGTTGCAATAAGCGTAGGCTAAACATATCCGATGGCCCCATACCACGAATCGGCGGCGGAGGCATTGCAAATACTTTTGCTTCTTTGATACTGCCCAGTTTCGGTCCTAAAGAGTCCAGAATACCGAATACTTTGAGCTCTTTTGTGGTTCGCTTATCCCATGATTTGAGTCGGGTAAAAATAACGGCGGAATTCGGTTCTTGGGAGAACGTGAGGATATTCAAACCGGTAATTGCGGTGTATTTGTAGACCCCTTCTTGTTTGCCAAGAATAGCTTCCACTTGTTTAACGACCTCCAAAGTACGGTTAGCAGTGGCACCTTCGGGAAGGTTGACGCTGGTGATAAAGTACCCCTGATCTTCCATCGGTAAAAAAGCGCTTGGGAGTGTTTTGTGAAAAAATCCGATAAAGAAATAGGTGGAGAGATAAATCACCAAAAAGATCAACGATTTACGAATCATAAAACCGGATCGGCGAACATAGTTTTCAGTCATATTCGCAAATTTACGGTTAAACCAGCGGAAAAAGCGAGCCGGTTCTTTCTCATGATGTTTTAAAATCAGAGCACCGATAGCCGGTGCAAAAGTGAGTGCCATAAATCCTGAGAATACGACTGAGATTGCAATAGTTGCGGCAAATTGCTTGTACAGCTGTCCCGTCATACCCCCTAAAAAGGTAGCAGGGATAAAGACGGCACACATGACCAGAACGATGGCGATAACGGGACCGGAAATTTGAGCCATAGCTTTTGTAGCCGCTTCTCGTGGGGAAAGTTTTTCACTTTGAAGAATCCGCTCCATATTTTCAATAACGACAATGGCATCATCGACGACAATCCCTATGGCGAGAACCAATCCGAAGAGGGTGAGGGTGTTGATCGAATAGCCTAACAGATACATACCGATAAAAGCACCCGTGAGCGAGATCGGGATCGAGAGAATCGGGATCATAGCGGCACGGAAACTTTGTAAAAAGAGGTAAATAACCAAACTAACCAATATTATGGATGCGAGGAGGGTAAAAGCAACCTCTTCGATTGAAATTTTGACGAAATCGGTGGTGTCATAGGGGATGTTATATTCAATCCCTTTCGGGAATTTTTTAGCGAGTTTTTCCATTTTAGCGGCAACGGCGGCGGAAGTATCGAGGGCGTTGGCATTGGTATCGGCAAAAATACCGATCATGGCCGCCGGTTTACCGTTGACCCGTCCGAAAAATTCGTAGTTTTGGCTGCCGAGTTCAACCCGTGCAACATCACGTAAACGGATCATAGAACCATCATTTTTGGAACGGATAATGATGTTTTGGAACTCTTCGGGAGTCGAGAAACGCCCTTTTGAAGTGAGTTGCATCGTCCACATTTGCTCATCAGTCGTCGGTGCTTGTCCTAAACGTCCCGGTGAGACTTGGAGATTCTGATCTCTGATCGCCGCAGCGATTTCAGAGGTGCTGACACCCAGTGATGCCATACGGTCAGGATTCAGCCAGACACGCATCGCATAGTCGCGTTGACCGAAAATTTGGCTTCTCCCCGCACCGGGGATTTTTTTGATTTCGTCGAGGAGATTGGCGGAGATGTAGTTACTGATCCCTGTCGCATCGTAGCTTCCATCGGGAGAGGTAATGGCCACGATTAGCAAAATATCGGAGGTTTTTTTCTGGACGGTGACACCTAAATCACGGGTTGTTTGAGGAAGTTGCGCGATAACGGAGTTGATTCGGTTTTGAACATCAACTGCTGCTAAATCTTGATTGACCCCGATGTTGAATGTACACGTAATCGTTGCACTTCCCGGTAGGGCTGCCGCTTTGGACGACATATACATGAGGCCATCCGCTCCCGAGATCTGAGATTCGAGAGGGGTGAGGATATTGTTCGCGATGGTTTGGGCATCGGCACCCGGATACTGTGCGCTGACGACAACGGTAGGCGGGGTGAGATTCGGCAACTGCGAGATCGGGAGCGTTTTAATCGCTACAAATCCGAGCAGCATAATAATCATCGCGATAACAGTTGATAAAATAGGGCGGTTAATAAAGTATTTACTAAACATTATTTTGAATTCGGAATGACTTCCGCTCCCGGTTTGAGTTTAGGCAGGGCATCTGCGGCAATTTTATCACCGGCATTGACACCGCTCTCGATCAGGATATTTTCACCGACCCATTCTCCTACTACGACGGGTTTAGGGGTAACGGTATTGTTAGCTTCGATGGCGTAGACGAATTTCCCTTTTTCGCCTGTGAGCAGTGTTTTTTGAGGAACGTAGAGGGCATTTTTCCATTCCATCCCTTTGACTTTGACTTGGACAAACTGTCCTGGGAGGAGTTTATGGTCGCTGTTATCGATAAGCGCACGATAGGTGATATTTCCGGTGGTCGAATCGACGAACGGTGCGATAAAATTGATCTCCCCTTTGCGCGCTAATGTCGTTCCATCGCTTAGGGTGAGTTCAACGAGGTATTTTCCGTCTTTCGGAGCGGTGAGTTTACCTGATGCAATCGCATTTTGTCGGGTAAGTTTTTCGTTTTCGCTAAAGGTAAAATTGACGTACATCGGGTCAGTCTGATAGATTGTTGTGAGCAGTCCGTTGGCTCCGGCCGCAACGTAGGTACCGACATCGATTTTGGATTTATCGACAAATCCGCTGATAGGAGCTTTGATCACGGTATAGCTGAGGTTCAGTTTGGCTTGTTCCAGTGATGCTTTTGCCGCCATAACGGCAGCGGCACTGTTTCGTTCATTGGCGGTTGCGGTGTCGAGCTCCTGTCGGCTTGCGGCATTGGCTTCGGCAAGAGGTTTGATACGGTTTAAGACAGCTTTGGCATTGGTGTAGTTGGCGGATGCAAGTTCATACGCGGCTTTGGCACTTTCAAGAGAATTTTTTAAATCCGATGGATCGATAACAAATAATGTTTCTCCTTTGTTGAGGGCTGAACCCTCAGTGTAGGAGCGTTTTTGGAGGTATCCGTTTACGCGGGCGAAAACTTGTACGGTATTAAAGGCTTGCGTTTGACCTGTTGCTCGGAGAACTGCCGGGAAATGACCCGTTTTGACTTCGGTTGTCGTCACAGGAACAGGACCCTCCGGCGGTTTTTCCATCCCTTTGGCTTTGGGACGTTCGCATCCGCTCATAGCGAGGATGAGGGCGCTTGATAAAGCAATAGTAGTTAAACGATTCATTCGGATTCCTTTGAGGTGTAATTTAGAGAGAGGCACATTTGTTTTAAAACACGCAGAGTAATAGCAAGTTCTTCGGGATTAAAGTGTTTTTGCAAAGATTCATTAGCTTGTTGCAACACTTCCATTGTCGGTTTTTCGAGGGCAATTCCCTGGGGGGTGAGGGTGACAAGATTGCATCGTTTATCGTTTTCGTCAGTAGCACGTCCAATAAGTGAACGTTTTTCCAATCCTGCAATCAGACGTGTGATAGAGGTTTTATCTTTTCCGACGAAATCCGCGATGTTTTGTTGTGTTGAAGTCCCTTCTTTCCACAAAACGACCATTACTTTGAATTGCTCAATCGTCATATCGATTCCATGCAAAGAGAGCTGACGGGTGAGATAGTTACGTGCCGCCATTGCGGAGAGGTTGGTAAGACACCCTAACGATTCTTGTGTCGGGCATTCACATCGATTCATATAAACTCCTAAATAGTTGAATATGCAACTAATTAAACGAATTCTATTTTATTTAGGTGTTGAAAGTCAAGGGGAATTTGTTAATAATATTAATGCTTAAGCTAATGATATGCGCTATAATCCGCCGATTTTTATTTAAAAAGGGTTTGGAAAAATATGGTTCGATTTGTTTTACTTATTTTTATCTTGATGGGACCATTGTTGGGTGCGGCGATTGATAGAAAAGTTCCTGTTTTGTGTTATCACCGTTTCGCTCCCGAAGCAGTTGATTCAATGACGATCAAAAATTCTGCGTTTACAGAGCAGATGGAGTGGCTTAAAATACACGGCTATAGCGTTATCCCTCTTGATACGGCAATGGGGTATGTAAACGGTAAAGTGAAAACAATTCCTGCCAAATCGGTTGTTATCACCGTCGATGACGGGCACAAAAGCGTCTACAGCGATATGGCTCCGATCGTTAAAAAATACAAAATACCTGTCACACTGTTCATCTATCCGAGTGCGATCTCGAACGCTAAATATGCGATGACATGGGAACAACTCCGTGATTTGGAAACAACGAAACTCTTTCACGTCGAATCTCATACTTATTGGCACCCGAATTTCAAAAAAGAGAAGAAAACACTATCTCCAGAGGAGTACGCTAAATCGGTTGATAAACAGCTAAACGGATCGAAGAAAAAACTCGAAGAGAAAATGGGACATGAGATCAAATACCTCGCATGGGTGTTCGGTATTTACGATGATGCGCTTCTTGTCGATGCGAAAAAATCGGGATACGCGGCGGCATTTACGATCGATCGACAACACGCCTCTTCGGGTGATCATGTGATGGCATTGGGGCGCTATATGGTGGTGAGCAAACATACCATTAAAGACTTTGAGAGAATGGTGGATGGAACCGAAGATCGGATGAGCAAAGATAAAAAAGAAGTAGTACAGTATTGATGTCCTAAATATTTGACATTTTTATCCGATATTCGTATAATTTGTTAAATATCAAAAAGGAGACCATCATGAAAACCAAAGAGATCGCGTTATTGCTCGGCGTACCTCCTTCAACGTTGCATGATTGGAAAAAAAATCCTGAAAAGAAAAATCTTGCGGCGATGCTCACTGCAATGCCAAAAGAGGTTGCATTAGGGTTCATAAAAGATGCAACAAAGAAGCAAGCACCTAAGATGCTTTTGGCGACAGTGAACTGCTCCATCGGAAATGTTAAAAAACACCTCAAAGCCTCAGATATAAAAAAGCTTCTTGTAGGGGATAAACCTGAAACATCGGTTGAAAAATACGCGCTCGATGTGATCAAAACTGAAGCCACTCACGAAGAGATTATTGCATTTGCAACTTACTATCGCATTCCGAAAAAAAGTCTCAGTAAGATTTTAAATGGATAAGCTTGATTTTATTCGAGAGCATTACGGAGAGCAGATTAACGCATTTAGATGGCTGATCGAAGAGCGATTCGGGTATCTGCCGAATCAAAATAGTTCTCTTTTACGTTTTGGAGGGGGAACGGCGCTTGCTATTTACTATTTTCAACACCGTAAAAGTTTTGATATCGATTTGTTCGCTACCGATCAGCAGGTTTTGAACTATCTAAGTCCGAAAACATGGATCGAGGAATCACGCCACTTTAATAGCAGTGAATATATCGATCAAGCACACCATGTCGGTCTTTTATCTAACAATAATATCAAAGTTGATATTCTCGTCTCGGCAGATTTTATCGAGCCTCCTTTGATCGATTCATCGCTGGAACTTTTCCCTATCAACCTTTACGTTGAAAGCATCTCCGACATCATTGCAAAAAAAATCGTTTTTCGAAATGCTCAAAATAAAACAAGGGATATTATCGACATAGCGGTAGCCCTTTCAAAAGATCCAAATATATTGGCTTCTATTGTAGAAAAAGGTGCGGTAAGTATTGAAAATATCAAAATACTTCAAAGTGCTATCAATGGATTAAATAGGGAAAAATATGTCTATGAAACAGAGATAGTCGAGCCTTTTGCGCAATACATTGATATTGCTAAATCCGCTCCGGAAATAATTTTGGAAGAGTGTTCAAGGTTGATTGAAAATTTTTAAAGTTCCGTTCGTGGTGAGCTTGTCGAACCATGAAGAAATTTCCCTTCGACAGGCTCAGGGTGAACGTTCGGAAAATCAGAATAAATTTTGCTACAATATTTGGTGTTAAATATTAAAAAATAACTAAATAATGAGAATTTGATGGAAAAAAATATAGAGTTAAAAAGACCGTGGACAATTAAAGTTTTCGTGATTATTTTTGGAGTCCTATTCGGGATCAAACTGATTTCCTTTTTGACGGATACAACTCAGACGTGGGCTTTCATATATTTTTTGATCATTTCGATATCGATCTTCGGTATCTGGCAAGGACGTAACTGGGCAAGAAATTTGTTTTTGGTGCTCATGATGCCATTTTTTTTATTGACATTTTTTCTTGCTCTGTATGCTTTGTTGAATTTAAGCAATACAAGTGAATTTCGAGAAAATCTGTATTTAATCTTGAGTAGTATTCTGTCCCTTGTTCTTATGGTAATTCCTTTTTTAAAACGATCGGCAGAGTGGTTTGATCGTGAGTTAAAAACATCGAGCGAAAAGGCAAAAGGAATTCCTTGGCAGTATCAGTTGATGCTTACCGTTGCCTCGATTGGAGTTGGTTTTTTAGCAATCTCGATGAGCCCTCAATTTGGATTTTTTTCATCTTTTATCAAAGAATGGATTCAGATTAATCACCCTTCGTATTGGGGAAAATTTGCGATACTTTTGTTTTCTGTCAATCTTAGTACACTGATCGGTGCTTTTATTGTTGAATTCCCGTTTAGTTTGGTTTTGGGATATCTAAAAAGGGAGTATCGTTTTTTATTATGGCGTTTGATAACATTAGGGGGATTTTTTCCAGTGTATACGACTTATTTCGTACTAGGTAATAGAACAGAAAATTTCACTTTTTTTATTTCTATTGCATTATTGAATTTAATTACAATCAGTCTTGTTGCTTTATTCGGATTGGCAATGGGTGAGAAGATGGCACGTTATGTCGACACACTGCGTGTGCCGATAGAGATAAAATAAATTACAGCCCCGTCACGCTATAATATAACAACAAATTCCATTACAAAGACCGTTCATCGCATTGTGAACGCTATCCATTTGAAAAACTCATCGCTTTACGTAGAAGGAATAGCTTCTCAACTATTTTACAAATATATCTTATAAAAAGTTATGATACTATGCGTTTAAATGAAAGCAAGAAAATATTATTCATTTATTCATATTGTTGATTTGTTGGAGAAAGAGTATTGATGAAATACACTACAAAATTAAAGATCAAAATTACATTGGCTATCTCTTTTTTTTTAGTGTGGGTTGTCATTATAGGTTTTTCTCAATATTATAGAGAAATTGAAAAAATCGACAAAGATTGTAACGAAAAGCTTTTAACCGCAGCACAACTTGCACGTCATATTGTTGGAGATGACTTTCACAATCAAATCAAATCCGGAAAAGTTGTTTCCGAAAGGGAAGATATGAAAAATATCCTTGCCCTTTCAAATTTTGCCCAAGAGGCTCACGTTAAATATATCTACACCATTATTTTAGATGCGAACGATACTCTCCGATTTACTTCCAGCAGTGCCTTGGAAAAGGAACTTCTTACCGGTGAGAAGCTCACCCGTTATTTTGATTCGTATGAGTACTATCCTAAAATGATCACCGCATTGGAAAGTGGGAATATTGTCTATGACCTTGATAATGATACGGATGAATGGGGGAGTTTTCGAAGTATTTTTGTCCCCTACACCACAAAATCAGGAATGCGATATCTGATGGGTGTCGATATAGACAATAAGGCAATGGAGGTTAGAGCTAGAGAGACGATCATTAGTGAAGCGATTAAAAGCATAGTTTTGTTTTTTGCTTTATTGCCGCTCTTGCTTCTGTATCGGGCACATTTTTATAAAACCAATCGAAGGCTGCGTCTATTGGTCGATAAGGCAACGCACCAGCTTCGTTATATGAATAAAAATCTCGAAAGGCTTGTGGATGAAAAAAGTGCCCAAATACTCAGTCAAGCACTCATTGATCCTCTAACAGAACTACCGAACCGAATGCAATTACAGCAAGACCTTATGATTGATGGGTTTAAAGGAATTGCTATTGTCAATATAGATGATTTCAAAGAGGTAAATGATTTTTTTGGTATTGCGATCGGCGACAAGATTCTTCGAGAATTTGCGAAGGAACTTCAAAGTTTTAGGTTAAAAGTCTATCGCCTTAACGGTGATGAATTTGTCATATTTAAAGCTGTTACGGATGAAGGCGACCAGATAGAAGCAGATTTTCGTTCAATGGTTCAAGCGCTTCATGAGAAAGTATATATCATTGATGGAGAGACTCTAAATCTGAATGTTACCGTAGGAATTGCGATCGGACAAAAAGATCTTCTTGGGCAAGCAGACATTGCGTTGCACCTCGCTAAACAAACAGAACAATCCATTGTTGTTTACAAAAAAGAATACTCTACCGAACAAAAAGCAAAACACTATCTCTCTCTTTCTCAAGCAATACGCCAAGCTTTACTTTCCTCACGAATCATATGCTATTATCAGCCGATTGTCGAAGCGGCCTCGGGAAAAATAAAAAAATACGAAACGTTAGTACGCATGGTGATGGAAGATGGAACGATACTCCTTCCCGGTGATTTTTTGATGGTTGCTCAAAAGACAAAACTTTATACTGAAATCACAAAAGAAGTTATCCGACAGGCATGCGAAACCTTTCGTCTACGACCCGAAGGATTTTCAGTCAATTTATCTGCTCGCGATATTTTATCGTCGGATACGGTAGATTTTATTTTGGACACTATCCGAAGAACGGATACTGCAAATCGGATCGTATTTGAAATTTTGGAATCAGAGGGGATAGAAAACTACAAGGAAGTCTCTTTGTTTATTCAAAAGATGCAAAATGAAGGGGCAAAAATTGCAATTGACGATTTCGGATCAGGATATTCCAGTTTCGAAAATATTTTGATGCTCAATGTAGATTACATCAAAATAGACGGCTCTTTAATCCGGAACATAGATCATGAGCAGCGTCATGCTATAGTAGTTCAAACCATTATTGAGTTTTCCCAGAAAATCGGTGCCAAAACAATCGCCGAATTTGTTTCTTCTGAACCCATTGCGGATAAAGTTAAAGAACTGGGAATCGATTATTCACAAGGATATTTTTTCGGAAAACCGGAACCTTTGCCAGCCTACAAAACATAGTGAGGGAATGGCACTCATCGTGTCACATTCCTTCATGATATAATTTAAATACAGCCTTGGGACGCTATAATATATCCATTAAATTCCATTACAAAGACCGTCCTTTGCATTTTGAACCGTACCCATTTGAAAAACTCTCCGCTTTATTAGAAGGGATAACTCCCAATTCTGCCTATTCACCGATCGCTTTGACCATCGGTGAACCGCAGTTCGAAACCCCCGCCTTTATTCAAAAATCAATCGCCAAACATTCCGAAGAGCTGCGCCGCTATCCGAAAACGGCAGGGGAAGCGTATCTGAACGACTCCATGCGCGGTTTCGTCGAACGCCGTTTCGGGGTGAAGCTGAAAGTTGATGAGTTGGTGAGTTCGTTTGGGACGCGGGAAGTGCTCTTTAATTTTCCCCAATATTATCTATTCGATAAACAAAGCCCCGTCATGGCGTATACTAATCCGTTTTATCAGATTTACGAGGGTGCGGCAATCGCTTCTCGATCGAAAGTGATTCACCTCAATTTGACCGAGCAAAACGGGTTTAAACCGATCATCAACGAAGCGGAACTTTCTGAGTGTGATTTGGTCATATTGAATTTCCCGAACAATCCGACGGCATCGGTATTATCGCTTGATGAGTTAGGAGAATGGGTGAAACTTGCCCTCAAACATAATTTCTGCCTCATCAACGACGAGTGCTACAGCGAGATTTACACGGATCAAAAAGTGCCGTCGCTTCTCGAAGCCTCGGTTTATGTGGGGAATACGTCGTTTAAAAATGTCCTTGTCATCAACTCGATCTCCAAACGCTCGTCAGCACCGGGGCTTCGCAGCGGGTTTATCGCCGGAGACGCAGAAATTTTAAAAGGGTACGCGCAGTATCGTACCTATGTCGGATGTGCTTCACCTTTGCCGTTACAAGCGGCAGCGGCGATGGCGTGGGCGAATGAGTACCATGTCGAACGGACACGTGCTGTCTATGCGGAGAATTTCAAAGCGGCGCAGGAGATTCTGGGCATTGAAACGTCCGATGCGACCTTTTACGTTTGGCTCAAAGTACCTAATGCTCTCGAATTTACCCAAAGACTCTATCGCGACTATAACGTGAAAGTGTTGCCGGGAGAGTTCTTGGCACGCAATGATGCATCAGGGGAAAATCCCGGCATCGGCTATATCCGCATCGCCCTCGTCGAAGAGACGGTTCGTACGATCCAAGCACTTAATCGCCTGAAGGAGGCACTCTCATGAATCAGTTAAAAGATAAAATTTTCCAAGCACAGAGTGAGGGGGATATCGCCTCGTTGTACGTTCTTGAATCCAAAGCCCATGAGAGTTTTGATGAAGATACGTTGATGGCCTATTACGCCAATATCCTCGATCTTGCACTGGAGCGTCTCACCAATGCGCTGGAGAATCTCGAAAAACTCGATATGAGCGAAGTACAGGATTTCGCGACGCTTCGAGCCTTGTACGAATACGCGATCGAGCATTACAGTGCGGGATCTGTAACCGATGCCAGTGCGCTTTTTGAAGTGCTTGGCGGGATCAGCAACGATGAGGCATTCGGTGCGGCGATGAGCGTCCACCGTGCGCTCTGCGATGCACAAATTCCGTTTGATGATTTTATTGATGAGTATGTCGATATGGCCGCAACGCAGGATGGTGGGAAATTTTATATCAGTTTTTTTAAAAAGGAGATCGGCGCATGAAAATCCATTTTATCGGGATCGGCGGGATCGGGATTTCGGGTCTGGCCAAATACATGCGTTTCAGCGGTCATGAGGTGAGCGGTTCGGATATGAAAGCAACCCATATCACGCAGCGTCTCCTTGATCGCGGGATCAAAGTTTTCATCGGACACGATGCGGCCAATATCCCGCAAGGGTGTGATCTGGTGATCCATTCAGCGATCATTCGTGACACGAATGTTGAAGTAGTTGAAGCCAAAAACAGAGGAATCGAAGTGCTTCACCGCCGTGATGCGCTGCTTCGTATCCTCAAAGAGAAAAAAGTGTACGCGGTGTGCGGTGCACACGGTAAAAGTACGACGACGGCGATTTTGGCGTCGATCATGAGCGGAAGTGCGATCATCGGTGCGGAGTCCAAAGATTTCGGCTCCAACGTCCGCTATGACGGAAGTACGGACGTGATGCTGTTCGAAGCGGATGAGTCTGATGGAAGTTTTCTGAACTCAAACCCGTATTGTTCCATCGTCACCAATGCTGAGCCGGAGCACATGGAGTATTACCATTACAACATCGATGAATTTCATAACGCCTACAGCCGTTTTGTTGAGATGGCACCCATTCGTATTATCAATGCGGAAGACCCTTTTATGTCGACATTGACGTATGATGCGATCCGTCTCTATCCGAGTCAGGATATTACCAATATCCGTTATATCCTACTCGATGATGAACCTTACACCCATTTCACCCTCAAAAATATGGGAGAGTTCGAAGTGTGGGGATTCGGTGAACACATCGCGATGGATGCGAGTTTGGCGATTTTGGCGGCGGCTCAGACGATGAGTCTTGCGGCGATCCGTGCAAATATCCTCCATTTTAAAGGGATCAAGAAACGGTTTGACGTCATTTTTAAAGGCTCTGACCGTGTTATCATCGACGATTACGCCCACCATCCGACCGAGATCAAAGCGACGATGGAATCACTTAAAATCTATGCGGAACTCAAAGGTTTCAAACGGATTATCGCTATCTGGCAGCCGCACAAATACTCTCGTACCATCGATAATCTCGATGCATTTGTAGCGTGTTTCGAAGGGTGTGCCGAACTCGTTATCCTCCCCGTATGGGCGGCGAGCGAAGAGGTGCGTGAGATCGATTTCACAGGACGTTTCGGACACTATAACCTTACGATGAGTGATAAACTTCACCGTGCAGGGGATACCATCGAATCGATTATCGGTGATACCGTGGTTCAAACCTATGATCACGATCTTATTGTCGGATTCGGGGCAGGGGATTTGACCTATCAACTACGGGGAACCAAGTAAATTATGGGTTATCTAGTATGGTTCGGGATCGTCGCCCTTGTATTTGCGTTGTTGCACTATTTTACGGAGCTTAGCGGAAAACAAAAAGGGATTATTTCTCTCGTAGTAACATTGATTATTACTGCGGCCATAATGTATAACGTATCGATGGATCGTGACCGTGCAAAAGTAAGCGAAGTCGAGCTTAAATATCAGCAGGGTGAAACGCTGGTATGTCGAGGGATTGAGGTGAACAACTCAACGTTCGGGTACAGTGTAGGGACTCAAAGTTTTGTCGGCAATCGCGGAAGTAAACATTATCAGCAAATTATCAATGCACGTGAGTGTCAATGAGTTCTCTCTCTTCTAACCTAGCCGAGCTTTTCGGCAAGCTTGATCTTCTCCCTCATATTGCTTCGCTGGAGCATTTTTTCTCCCGTGAGCAAAACATTGCAATGCAGGGAGATCAAGAACGCCATTACCGCTATATCCAAGCTCTCGATGCGTTAGAGTTTAAAGCCCCGCCGAAGAGTGTCGGGTTTGAGAGCATCATCAACCACCTCAAAAAGCAGGGGGTTTTACGGTTCGAAGAGATCCATGAACTCCTCAAAGTCGTCCGCTACTTTAGATTGATGCGTAACCACGAGTTCGGAGGCCTTATCGGCGAATGGATGGGGACGATCATCATCCCTGAGCCGTTTAACGAGATCGATGAGTATTTCGATTATGAGGGGAACTTTATCGAGTCGCGTGATGAGGAGCTCCATAAAATTGTTCAGCGGATCAAAGCGATTAAAACGGAGATTAACGAGCAAATTAAACGGCTCTTTCATACCCAAAAACTCACCCCCTACCTCGTCGATACCCAAATCCACTATATCAACGACGAAGAGACCCTTTTGGTGCGCGGCGGGTTCAACCATGTCCTCAAAGGCTCCGTCGTCGGACGGACAGGAGCGGGGTTTTTCTATGTTGCCCCCGATTCGGTACTTCGCTCCAAAGAACAGCTCCGTTATGTGTTGCAGGAGCGGGAGAGCAAGCTCTATGAGTACGCGAAGCGGTTCAGCGCAAAGCTCTCCAACCTCGTCCCTTTTATCGGATTTTGTGATCGTGAGTTCGATCGGTACGACCACTATCAAGCGCGGGTATTGTTTGCCCGTTCCCGCGATTTCGCGATCCTCAAACCTCAAAATAACGGTGATATTGTCCTCGAAGAGTTCTCCCACCCCGCCATACACAAACCTAAACCGATCAGCGTCGATTTTCGCTCCAATCTCCTGATGATTACGGGGGTCAATGCGGGGGGTAAAACGATGCTCCTCAAATCGCTCCTCTCGGCGGCTTTGATGGCGAAATATCTTATCCCGATGAAGATCAATCCTCACAAATCACGGATCGGGAGTTTCAAACGGATCGAAGCGGTGATCGACGATCCCCAAAGCGTCAGCAACGACATCTCCACCTTTGCGGGGCGGATGGTACAGTTTAGCCATCTGTTCGAGCATAAAAGCGCTCTGGTCGGGGTGGATGAGATCGAACTTGGAACCGACAGTGACGAAGCAGCGGCACTTTTCGCCATCGTCCTCGATGAACTGATCAAACGGGGTCAGAAGATCATCGTCACCACCCACCACAAACGGCTCGCCGCATTGATGGCGGATCGGGACGATGTAGAGCTGATGGCGGCATTGTACGATGAAGAGCGCCGTTTGCCGACCTATGAGTTTTTACAAGGGGTGATCGGAAAGAGCTACGCGTTCGAGACCGCCACCCGTTACGGAATCAACCCTGCCATCATCACCCGTGCGAAATTGCTCTACGGTGAAAACCACGAAAAACTGAGCGTCCTGATCGAGCGGGGGAGTGAGTTAGAACGTGAGCTGAAGCGTAAGAACCGCGAGGTGGATGAACGGCTCGAATCCCTCAAAACCCAAGAGAGCGCACTTAAAGAGGCACGTGAACACTTACGCGTAGAACTCGATGCCGAAAAAGCGAAACTCCGAACAGGTTACGATGAAGCGATCCGCGAAGCGAAAGAGGCGGCAAAGGGGATGGATATGGCGGCGATCCACCGACAACTCAACAAAGCACAAGCCAAGTTGCCAAAACCTGAGCCGATCAAGATCGCCGAACCCGAACCGATAAAGTACGAAGTAGGGCAGACGGTGAAATACCGTACTCAGCGCGGGAGTGTCGTGAGCATCGGAGCCAAAGATGCGATGATCGAAGTGGAGGGGATGCGTTTGCGGGTCAAACTCACCGATCTAAAACCGAGCGGCAACCTCCCGAAAAAGCCGAAGGTCACCGTCACCTCTCAGATCGACCAAAAAAGTGGTCTCAAACTTGATCTTCATGGATTACGGGGCGAGGAGGCGTGCGAGCGGATGGATAAATTTCTCTCCGATGCACTGTTGCAGGGATTTGATGAGGTGATTATCTATCACGGGATCGGGACGGGGAAACTGGCCTACGCCGTCAAAGAGTTTCTCAAAGCACACCCGAGTGTCAAGAGTTTCGCCGATGCGCCTGCTCATATGGGAGGATTTGGGGCGAAAGTCGTTCGCCTCTAACTATATCCGTTCGTGGTGAGCTTGTCGAACCATGAATCGGATGCCCTTCGACAAGCTCAGGGCGAACGGAAAACCACTCCTTTCCCCTTGCAAACTTTTTCACTTAATAGTAAAATCTTTGAAAATATGTCTTTTTGTTTAATTTTGATAGATAGGTATTGATATTCAGGTATTCTAATTGTCCGATGATCTGTTTGGAATTAGCTAAAAAGGTACATTTTTGGAATAATATAGTTACAAAAGGAAAAAACATGGCAATACCTGGAATATCAACTCTATATTCGATATTGAAACGTCACATTGATCGTGATAACGATATTTTTAACCAACGAAAAAATCTTTCAGATGAATTGGTAGAAAATTGTCGAAAGTGGGCTGAAATTCTTGTTGTTACATTTGATAATGCTGTGGAGAAGTGGGAAGTTAAAGGTCGAGATGCTGCTGAAAATGAGATCATGGAGCAACAAATGGATTTTATGAAACTTGACTATTGGTCTATCGAAGAATCAAGTCCAATATTGCTTTTTCTTAAAGAAGATTCTCGTTTTGAAGCATTTTCTCATAGTTGTGCAGAATTTTATAAATCAGCATTATCTATTAAACGTCTTGTCTATGGTGAAATTGAAAGCCACGCCGGAGTCTATATTAGTTCACATGATGTCGGTATACGTAAAATGGTAGAACTTTGGAAAAATGAAGTTGAAAGAATGCTTCGTGATGTAACAACTGAGCACATGCGTGTAAAAGTACTTTTACCTAAATGATTGCTTGGACTTACAATGCAACATCTTCTTGATTACTCGTTTTAAATGTTATACAAATGAAGGAATATTGAAAATCTATGGCTATATTTAATCTATTTTCTAAACGTCAAAAGGCAATTAGGGGTGAAGTGCCTGATGTATACAGATATGATGATTTGCCAAATACTCTAAGAGTTCAAATTGTTCACATATGGACAGATGCACTAGGAAATAATCATGATTACTATAATACTTACAGACATGGAGAAGGAGTAAAATCCGCATATAAATTTATTGTTGATACCTTATGTCGAGAATACGGTCTTTTTAAATTACCGACGGCAGATAAATATAACGATCGAATGTATCTTGATGAATTAGCTAATTATTTGCTTCAAGTAGAAGAAGTTGAAAAGCAATTAGATATTGTTGAGTTAAGCTTCAAATACATAGATAAATTAACTCGTAATTATCGTTACCTTGAACGCAATAATGCTTCAGAATGCGCTGATAATGCAATAAATGAACTCAATTCGCGTTTTAAGGAACAAGGAATTGGTTTTCAGTTTTTAGAAGGTGAAATTGTAAGGGTAGATTCTGAATTAATTCATATAGAGGCAGTGAAGCCAGCTCTCCGACTATTAAATGAGAAAAATTATAAGGGGGCTCAGCAAGAATTCTTGAGTGCTTATGAACACTATAGACATGGCAAACATAAAGAATCATTGAATGATTGTCTGAAATCTTTTGAAAGTACTATGAAAGGCATTTGCGATAAACGTAAATGGCCATATCAACCAAACTCCACGGCAAAAGTACTTATTCAAATTTGTTTTGATTATGGGCTTGTTCCTCAGTTCTGGCAACAACAATTGAGTTCATTGCGTAGCTTACTAGAAAGTAGTGTTCCTACAGGTAGAAATAAATTGAGTGGGCATGGTCAAGGATCAACTCCAACTGTAGTGCCTGATTATTTGGTCGCTTATATGCTTCATATGACGGCATCGACTTTA
Source organism: Sulfuricurvum sp. RIFCSPLOWO2_12_FULL_43_24 (assembly GCF_001829605.1). Classification (NCBI taxonomy): domain Bacteria; kingdom Pseudomonadati; phylum Campylobacterota; class Epsilonproteobacteria; order Campylobacterales; family Sulfurimonadaceae; genus Sulfuricurvum; species Sulfuricurvum sp. RIFCSPLOWO2_12_FULL_43_24. Next base: position 19,146 of record NZ_MIBT01000084.1, read on the forward strand.
GTTTTCCTTACTACTGCGGAGAAAGAACTTGTATAACAAAGCGCTCGTTTCCCTCGTTCCCAACGTCTACGTTGGGAATGCAAACCGATGTAATACACTCCCAAGCTGGAGCTTGGGAACGAGAAACGTTTTTAGCTCATCTTACCCAGAAGCAATATTCCCCTTTTTTTCTCTTTTCCGCTCTTTTTCCTTCTGCCGATTTTATTAAATAACAAAAAACTAATTATGTTTAATTATAATGTTTTAATGAATAAAGTATAAGAATACTGAATATGTACTGTTTTGTTTGATCCTGATGGATAGGTTTGTATTCGGACATTTTGGAATAAACAGATGCTATGCGCCGGAGGGAGGATTGTGAGTCCACTCCTGTCGACTTCTAAAAAGGAGTTTTACCATGTCTACACTCACGTATAACAACCGTACTTTCGATGCACGCCCTGACCGGATCGACCTGCAGGATCGTGTCTACCAACCCAAGCTCGTTTCCCTGCCAGCACGTTATCCAGATATTGAGAGCATTGAGAGTCACTTGCCCATCTATGCCAAACACTTCGTATTGGACCAGGGTGAGGAGGGGGCTTGTACCGGTTTCGGCCTGGCAGCAGTGATCAATTATCTGCAGTGGAGGAACAACGACTTCGATGTACGAAACCTGAACATTGTCAGTCCCCGTATGCTCTATCATTTGGCGCAGCTTTACGACGAGTGGGCCGGCGAAGACTACGTAGGCTCCAGCTGTCGTGGAGGGATGAAAGGCTGGCATCGTCACGGTGTATGTACGGACCGATTATGGCCATATCGCAACCATGCAGGCGAGATTGTCTTTGTGTCACCGAAAGCCCATTGGGAACAAGATGCGGCGAGCCGTCCGCTTGGTGCCTACTACCGGATCGATAAATGCAGTATCAATGATTTGCAAGCTGCCATCTACGAAGTTGGCGCTGTCTACTGCTCGGCTAATGTACATAGTGGTTGGTATCTCGATAAACACGATCGACTTCAGACAATTCAATACGATCCCGTGAATATTGGAGGCCATGCCTTTGCCATTGTCGGCTATACGGAAGAGGGTTTCATCGTGCAGAATTCTTGGGGACGGGAGTGGGGTTATCATGGTTTTGCCCTTTTAACGTATGAGGACTGGATTCGTAACGGCAACGACTCCTGGGTCGCGGTCATGGGGGCACCCATGTGCATGTCTTCTGCGCCAATAACGTTTAGTACCCGCTCACTTCGTGATTCAGCGGTGTTCAAGTCGGGATTGGCTCACAAAAGCAAAGAACCGGGAGCCGGTTTCCATTACAATAATCAAAATGTCCATCCGTTGACCGAAAATGAAGCCTACCGGCATACGCTCGTGTTAGGCAACAATGGCGTACCCATACACCGCATCGTGAGCGCAGAGAATGCTTATGCCGCTGCTGAAGAGGTCTGCGTCAATTGGCCACAAGCCTGGTTGAACGAGCAGCCCATGACGCGACCACGGAAGTTGGCCATTTACGTTCACGGCGGCCTCAATAGCGAAAATGATTCCATCATGCGTATACGCATGATGGCTCCTTACTTCCGAGAGAATGGTATCTTTCCATTGTTTATCACCTGGAAGACTGGGCCGATGGAAAGTATAAGTGGTATCCTTGACGATTCGATACGCAAGATATTCAGCGGTTCATCACAGATGCGGCAGGAGGGGATTATAGAGAAGATCAAAGAGGCAACGGCTGAAATGCGTGACCGTTCCATTGAGGTTGCTTGCGAAAATCTTCTGGTCAAACCCATGTGGTCTGAAATGAAGCAGAATGCTGCATCTGCGGCCGAACCTGGTGCAGGTCTGGAACTGCTGGCGGCACATCTTCTTTCACTCAAACAAAAGGTAAAAAACCTGGAGATACATCTTGCGGGGCACTCAGCCGGTGCCATCGTCCTTGGGCACCTGTTGTCGTTGATGGATAAGAGTTTGGCTGTCAGCACGCTGACACTGTTTGCCCCCGCTTGCACTATCGGCTTTGCCAACCAGCATTATGGTTCGGCACTTCAAAACAAACAACTCAGTCCCGACAACATCCACATTGACATCATGGATGATGAACGTGAGCGGGCTGACACCGTTGGACCTTACGGCAAATCTTTGCTATATCTGATCAGCCGTGCTCTGGAGTCCCGGCACAAAATGCCACTCCTTGGTATGGAGTGGGCCTGGAATACCGCCGCCGCACCACAAGATCAGTGGTCGGAAGATCCCGGTATCGAGGCGGCTTTGACGAAATGGTCGAGTCTTACGGCAGGAATTTCTTTACGTCTTCACACCAAACAGCGTGAAGATGTTTACACCGGATCAGGAACAATCAAACTCGCTCATGGCTCCTTCGACAATGATATTGAGGTGGTCGCTGACATGTTGGAGCGCATGCGTGGTGAAACATTAATTGCCGGAGTGGAAAATCTCGCATATTGAGGTTTTGCGATGAAAAGGCGGTTATGGCACTATACAGGACAATTCTGGTCTCTTGGCCTGAATCGGTCGCGCGGCTTCAGGGATGCTCGATCCGTTTTTCAAGACCCTCTACATCGAAAAAGCAACCACCGCCGCCCCGAAAATTGAATTAGACATTGAACGTTTTTTTAGTTTAAAATAGTGGCTATCAAATAAGGTAAACTTATGTTATAGTAATGCAATTACAGAAAAAAGGGGTCACAATGAAACGTTTTCTCCTATCAGCGATAATTGCCGCTGTTGCTTTTACGCTATCGGCACTCGCTGCCGATGTCGGTGTTTCGGTTACCGTCGGTCAGCCTGGATTCTACGGCAGAATCGAGATCGGTGATTATCCGCAACCAAGGTTGATTTATAGAGAAGCAATTATTATCGAACGGGGGGTACCGATGCATCGCCCGCCACTCTATCTGCGTGTTCCGCCTGGGCATGCCAAAAACTGGAAGAAGCACTGTCACGAATACCGCGCTTGCGGCGAGCGGGTCTTATTTGTGCGTGATGACTGGTACGAGCGCGAGTATGTTCCGCGTTATCAGGAAAGACACTCTGATCGCGGGTATGACAATCGGGACAATGGCCGAGGTAATGATCATGGGAACAAAGGTCACGGCAATAAGCATGATAGAGACTAAACAATAAAGGGGCAGGATGCTTTTAGCCTATGTCGGAAAGGCCGAGTGCTGATTGTTTTCGCGGAATGCGAAAATATTTACATAAAAGATTCCCGTGATCCATCACCTAGAGCCGCTCCGGAGGCAGTAGTGCCGGGAGGAACGAGCGTTCTTGGATCGCGGTATGCTCTTTTGTGTACTTTTCTGGCTAAACAGAAAAGGACATCCTCTTTTTATTTATCTAGTTTTGCGTAAAATCATAAAAAAATTTACATTGCCGATTAAAAGACGAGAAGCTTAATGACCCAAACCGAATACCAAACCGCCGTAAAACAGCTCCAAAAATACTCCTACCACTATTACGTCCTCGACGATCCGATCACGACCGATGAAGAGTACGACATCCTTTACCATCAGGTCGTGGCGTATGAGGCAGAACACACCGATGAGATCATCCCCGATTCGCCGACACAGCGGGTCGGTGACGTGCCTCAGGATAAATTTGACAAGGCCCAGCATCTCAGCCGTATGTGGAGCCTCGAAGACCTCTTTAACCGCGAGGAGTTGGAGACGTGGGTAAACCGCATCGTAAAAGGATACGGCGATGTCCGTTTTTACTGTGAGCCGAAGTTTGACGGGGCGAGTTTGAATCTGATCTATGACAACGGGGTACTCGCTCAGGCGATCACACGGGGCGATGGTGTCGAGGGGGAAGAGGTGACCCAAAACGCCAAAACGATTCAGAGTATCCCCCTCACCATCGAGTATACGGGGCGGATCGAGATTCGGGGTGAAGTGGTGATCTTCAAAGAAGATTTTGAGAAGATCAATCTGGAACGCTCCCGAAACGGCGAGTCTCTTTTTGCCAATCCGCGCAATGCGGCGGCGGGGAGTCTTCGTCAGCTTGATACCCGTATTACCGCGTCACGACGTCTCGTCTTTATGCCCTACGGTATCGGAGCCAACACGTTGGAGATCAAAAACCTCTCTGAGCGGATGGAGTGGGTCTATGCTCTTGGGTTTCGTAATCCCCACATGACCCATTTGTGTGAGAGTGCGGATCAGATCGAGACGTTTTACCATGAGATGCGCGTTGAGCGGGATAATTTCGCGATGCTTCTCGATGGGATGGTGATCAAGGTCGATGCGATCCGTGTGCAGGATGAATTGGGCTACACGGTTAAAAATCCCCGTTGGGCGGCGGCGTATAAATTCCCCGCTATCGAGAAACTCACAACTTTGCGCGAGGTAATCATGCAGGTGGGGCGTAGCGGTGTTGTCACCCCTGTCGCCATCGTCGAGCCGGTGGACATCGAGGGGGTAACGGTAGAGCGTTCGACGCTTCATAATTTCGATGAGATCGAGCGCAAAGATATCCGACTCGGGGACAAAGTCATTATTTTACGAAGCGGTGATGTGATCCCGAAAATCGTCAAGGTGATCGCATCTGAGCGTAACGGTAGTGAGCAGATCATCCACCGACCGAAGCATTGCCCCGTGTGTCATTCAGAACTTCTCGATGAAGGGGCGCTCATTAAATGTCAGAACCTCTCGTGCGAAGCGCGGGTGGTGAACTCCATCATCTATTTTGCCTCCAAACAATGTCTCAATATCGACGGGTTAGGGGATAAAATCGTCGAAGCGCTTCACAGTGCGGGTATGGTGCGGGAACTCAGCGATCTCTTCGGTCTCACGATGGATCAGCTTCTTTCATTGGAAGGGTTCAAAGAGAAAAAAAGCCGTAATCTCATTGATGCGATAGCGGCGGTCAAAGGGTGCGATTGCTGGCGTTTTATCAATGCTCTTGGGATCGAGCATATCGGTGAAGTCGCATCGAAAACATTGTGCGGTGCATTCGGAACGGCGTTTGATCGTGCGAGCCGTGAAGAGATTTTGGCATTGGAGGGGTTCGGAGGGGAGATGGTCGAATCGATCCTCGAATTTTCCCGCGTCAATAGTGAGAAGATTGAAACCTTGCGCACACTTTTAAATCCCGTAGCCCCTATCAAAGTGGAAGCTCACGAAAACCCGTTTAAAGGGAAAAGCGTCGTGATCACGGGATCGATGTCGGTGCCGCGCGATAGTATTAAGGCGATGTTGGAAGAGTTGGGGGCGAAAGTTGCCTCGTCGGTGTCGAAAAAGACCGATTATGTGGTGTACGGAGAAGATGCGGGGAGTAAGTACGATAAAGCAGTGGAACTTGGAGTTCCTTTACTTACTGAGAGCGAGTTTCGCTCCTTAACGTCGCTTTCCGATAGCACTTCGACGACGCAAGGGGCTAGTGTAAAGGTGAAAAATAGCCTTTTTGATTAAATAGGCGATATACCCTTTTACTTTAATCCCTCCGGGGAGCAAGCCTGCTCCGTATTCACCGCCCAGCGCAATCATCACCCCTTGATTTTTAAACCGAAACGGTTGTTTGCTTTTTCCCCTTAGTGAGAGAATAATATTTCGAGCAACGCTCTCACCTCCACGTTCGGCAAGCTGAGCGGTCGGAGGGATAAATTTCCCCTCATCGGTGATTGCCTGCGTAATGTCTCCGATGGCATAGATGTTTTCATGGGTTGGGATATTGAGGTTTTCATCGACGATCAAATGCCCTTTAGCGTTCGTTTCAAAGCCCAAATATTGGGTGAGGGTCGATGCGGCAATACCCCCTGTGAAAATCATAAATTCGAAATCCAGTATTTTGCCGTTATCGAGGAGAATTTGGTTGGCACGTACTTCGCTGATACGGTTGTTGTGCCAGACGTGAACACCCAGTTTGATAAGGCGCTCATACGCACTCTCAATCAAAAACGGGTCCATCCCAAAGAGGATACTCTCATACGCATCGATGAGGTAGACATCTACCCCTCGGCACCCGAAATTTCCGTTTTGATAAAAACTATTGGCGTATGCCGCCATCTCTGCGGCGATCTCTACTCCGGAAAGCCCTGCTCCTCCGATCACGATATTAAAAGGTTTTACTTCACACCCGCGACTTTGTGCTTCGATACGGTTAAGGAGGGAGCGTTCAAACTGCTGTTTGAAATCGAGTGCGGAGGGGATACTTTTGACTCCGTGGGAATGTTGGCGAAGCCCTTTGATGAAATCGGGAAAATAGGTTCGGCTTCCGGTGGCGATAATGAGATAATCGTATCGGATACTTTGTGTCGCTGTTGAAACGGTAGAGGAGAGAGGATCGATGCCGCTCACTTCGTCACAGATAAATTGGACCAACCCGAAACTTTTGCAGAGGGAGGGAAGATCGATCATCACGTGGGACATATCTACTTTGTTGGCGATGAAATCATAGACTTCAGCCTGCATATAATGGTAAGGATTTTTATCGATAAGGGTGATCGTAATATGTGTGTTATTGGCTAAATGTTCGATTGCACGAATGCCGCCGTATCCTCCTCCGATGACTACCACATGAACTGATTGCATAAAAAATCCTTACCTGAAAACATTCGCGCAATGGTATCCTAAACAAAGTTATGTCACGATAACGAATTAAAAGATAATGGAACACTATGAGACTTGATAGTTATTTGGTAGAAAATGGACTCGTTGAGAGCCGAAACAAAGCGCAACAATTGATTAAAGAGCATGCCGTGAGTGTTGATGGCAAGATTATCGATAAAGTTTCCTTCGATGTAGCGGAGGGGATGAGCGTTACCATTGCCGATACGGAACTCTACGTCAGTCGTGCCGCCATTAAGCTCAAAGGATTCCTCCCCTATACCGAGTGGAACTTACGCGGACTTCGCGCCCTTGATATCGGTTCCTCTACGGGTGGATTTACCCAAGTTCTTTTGGAAAACAGTGTTGCGAGTGTCACGTGTGTGGATGTCGGAAGCGATCAGCTTCATCCGAGTTTGCGCAGTGAGCCGCGTGTCAGTGTTCATGAAAATACCGATATTCGAGTTTTCAGCGCTGAAATCCCTTACGAGATCGTCACGTGTGATGTTGCTTTTATACCACTGGAACTGATACTCGAATCGATCGATAAACTTGCTTCTAAATACATTGTTCTTTTGTTTAAACCGCAGTTTCAAGTGGGACGTGAAGTGAAACGGGATAAAAACGGCGTCGTCAAAGACGACAAGGCGATCGGTAAAGCGATGATCCGTCTCGAAGATGCGTGTGCACTGATGGGATGGAAACTGGTCGCTAAAGAGGTTGCCCATATAGCTGGAAAAGAGGGAAATCAGGAGACATGCTATGGCTTTGTCAAAGGTTGATTCCATTGCCATCGGCGGATTTGACGGGATGCACATCGGGCATCAGCAGTTGTTTGAACAGCTAGGGGAAAAAGGGGCGATTGTCGTTATTGAGACGGGATACGCCAACCTAACACCCGGAAGTGAGCGAGAACACTATAGTCACTATCCGATTGTTTATTATTCCCTTGATGATATTCGTCATTTGGAAGGGGCAGAATTCGTTGCTATGCTCAAAGAGCGTTTTCCCCATTTGAATAAAATCGTTGTTGGATACGATTTCCACTTTGGAAAAAACCGCCGTTATTCGCATAGTAATTTAGGTGAATTATTTTCAGGCGAAGTCAAAGTTGTGGATCAAGTAAGCATTGATAACGATTCCGTTCATTCACATAAAATACGAACCAAAATCCAAATCGGAGATATCACCGGAGCCAACCGCTTTTTAGGACATAATTATTGCGTAAAAGGTTCGGTGATTAAAGGGCAGGGGATTGGGAAAACCGATCTCGTTCCTACGATTAATCTCGAATGTCCGGGTTTTCTTCTTCCGTATGAAGGGGTCTATGCTGCATTGACACGTATCGATGATGAGGAACATTTTCACCCCTCTGTCGTTTTTGTAGGGCATCGTGTCACTACGGATGGAAGTTATGCGATCGAGAGTCATATACTAGGTGAAACGATTGAGAGTTGTGAGAGAGCATCGATCAGTTTTGTAAAGTTTTTGCGTAAAAATGAGAAATTCGATTCCCTTGATTCTTTGAAACAGGCGATTGAGAATGATATTACTACCGCCAAGAGAGAATTACGTCACCTGAGTTTATAGAAATTATAAGACTTTTTTAAATCTAAAGTGTTATTATTAACTATATCGATTAAGGAGCTGTTGATGAAAACACGGGGTTTACTTATGATCGGGCTTGCGTCATTATTGATGACGAATGTGTATGCTGCTAAAACGGCAAATAAAATGGGAAATATATATAAAGAGCGATGTGCCAACTGTCACGGGATTAAGGCAAACGGAGTTCCGAAGCTTAAAGAACAAGCGGGAACAACGGTCGAAGAAGCAACGGCGCAAGGTACATCTTCTCAAGAAAAAAGCAATATTTACGGTCCTCCGCTCAATGTCTATACTCAAGATGAGGTTTATCGTAAGTTGATGGATCTAAGAAGCAAAGATTTTGATAGTCAATCGTATCACTCGGTAATGCGTAAAAATTTGAAAGTCATTGAAGATCGTGAAGGTAAAATTTCCGATGAAAAAATGGCAGAGTACATTTTTACGACATTTGGCCCTAAATAAATTTCTTTCCCCCAGTTCATCTGGGGTCTTCACAAAATATGCCTCTTTTTTCCTCATACATACTGCTTGTCGAGTGCTTCAAAAATAGATTGATGATGATAATATAAGCGCAAATAGGGAAGTACGTTATATGGGTTTATAGGAATTTAATCTGGGTTACGGTAAAATCCCGTTAATATTTCTATTGCAAAGGACGCTACCTATGGGTGAGTTGTTTACCTTCTTTGGCCTTTATAGCCACGATCATAGCTTCATTTTCCTCACACACATGTTGCTTACAGCAGCAATCGTGTTGATTATCGCGAAATTGGCTACGTCAAATCTTCGTCTTGTTCCATCAGGGACACAAAACGTTATGGAAGCTTATCTTAGCGGCGTTCTTGCTATGGGTGCGGATGTTATGGGTAAAGCGGAAGCTCGCCGTTATCTTCCACTCGTTGCAACGATCGGTCTTTTCGTCGGTATCGCAAACATTATCGGAGTTATTCCCGGTTTTGAAGCACCGAGTGCATTTTTGGATTTCACCCTTGCATTGGCATTGGTTGTTTTCGTGTACTATAACTTTGAAGGTATCCGCCGTAACGGTATCATCAGCTACTTCAAACACTTTATGGGTCCTGTATGGTGGTTAGCATGGTTGATGTTCCCGATCGAGATTGTTTCTCATATCTCACGTATCATCTCTTTGAGCTTCCGATTGTTCGGTAACGTCAAAGGGGACGACATGTTCTTGATGGTAATCTTGATGTTGGCTCCTTGGTTGCTTCCGATGATCCCGTTTGC
>NZ_MIBT01000085.1:0-1007 GCF_001829605.1 Sulfuricurvum sp. RIFCSPLOWO2_12_FULL_43_24
CGTTCAAATCCACGGTCGAATCGCATGAACCGGTAATTGATGTTGCCGATGAACTTTTCGATGATAACAGTTTTGTTCGTGTATTCGGCAAACCCGAAGCGCACGTCGGACGACGTATGGCGGTTGTTTTGGTCTTTGATAAAGTGAACAAAGCCCTCAAAAAAGCGAAGAAATTGATTAAAAAGATTCAGGACGCATGAAAATCGTCATTTTAGATGCACTAACGTATGGTGATACGCCGTTAGCGGGATTTGAATCTTTGGGCGATGTGGCGGTTTATCAGACGACATCTGCCGATGAAACGATAGAGCGCGTTCGAGAGGCGGAAGTGATCGTTACCAACAAGGTCGTTATTAACGACACGGTCATGGAAAGCGCACCGAATCTAAAGCTTATCTGTGTCGCGGCGACGGGGATGAACAATATCGACCATGATGCGGCATTGCGTCGCGGAATTACCGTTAAAAATGTGGCAGGATATTCGACCGATGCGGTCGTTCAACATACCTTTTCGATGTTGTTTTACCTGATGGGACACAGCCGTTATTATGACGAGTATGTCAAAAGCGGTGAGTGGCAGAAGGAGGCGGTATTCGCCCATATCGGACCTTCGTTCAGCGAGCTTCACGGAAAAATGTGGGGAATTATCGGACTGGGTGAAATCGGTCGCGGTGTGGCAAATGTAGCGAAAGCTTTCGGTGCTAACGTTTGTTACACCTCGACATCGGGGAAAAATGAGAACAGCGATTTTGAGAAAACGACCCTCAGCCGTTTGATCGAAAACAGCGATATTATCTCCATCCATGCACCGCTGAACCGATCAACGGAAAATCTGATCTCCCATTCGGAACTGTTGCAGATGAAAGACGGAGCGGTACTTTTGAATCTCGGACGCGGCGGAATCGTCGATGAGGATGCTCTTTCGGTTATCATCGATGTGAAACCAATCTTTGTCGGTTTGGATGTGTTAGTCAAAGAGCCGATGAAAACGCCACACCCGTTGTTAG
>NZ_MIBT01000086.1:0-39427 GCF_001829605.1 Sulfuricurvum sp. RIFCSPLOWO2_12_FULL_43_24
AAAAGTACATCAGGTCGGGACATTGGCGCGTGAAAACGGATTTCCCCTTAAAGCGATAATGGAGGAGGCATAACCATGGTGAGCACGGAACTCAATGTGATTTTCCAAAAAGCGGTTGCATTTGCACGGCATCAGCGTCATGAATATCTCACGATCGAGCATGTGATGCTTGCCCTGCTGAACTCTCCTGATGGTGAAGCGATTATAAAATCGTGCGGTGCGGATGTGGAAATTATTCGAGAATCGTTGGGTGCATATTTGATACAAACGATGGAACCGTTGCCCGAAGATATAGAGCAAGAACCGTTTGAGACAGTTGCTCTTGCTAGAATGATTGATGGGATGATGCATCATGTCAGGAGTGCTCAAAAAGAGGTTGCCGATGTGGGTGACTTGATTGCTGCCGTATATGAAGAACATCATACTTATGCTTGTATGCTCCTCGAAGAGTACGGAATCAGCCGTGTTGATGTTCTCGAAGCGATCTCTCATCGTGATATGGAGAGTGTGCAAGACGACTCTAGGAGTGAAGGGGCGTTGCAAAAATATGCTATTAATCTGATTGAGCAGGCAAAAAAAGGGAAAATCGATCCTGTTATCGGGCGTGTCAATGAAATTGAGCGAGCCATTCAGACGTTGTGCCGCCGTAAGAAAAATAATCCGCTCCTTATTGGTGAACCGGGTGTCGGTAAGACAGCAATTGCGGAAGGGTTGGCATTGCGTATTGTTTCGGGCAATGTTCCGGTATTGCTCGAAGATGCTGAGGTTTTTGCCCTTGATCTGGGAGCGATGCTGGCAGGAACCAAATACCGTGGAGATTTTGAAAAGCGTCTCAAAGCGGTAATGGATGAGGCTGCGGCCCACCCAAATGCAATTCTCTTTATCGATGAGATTCATACTATTGTCGGCGCCGGTGCTGTAGGTGGCGGGAGCATGGATGCATCGAATCAACTCAAGCCAGCCCTCGCTTCGGGAACGCTCAAGTGTATGGGGGCGACGACTCATGCCGAGTACAGAACGGTTTTTGAAAAAGATCGTGCCCTTAGCCGCCGTTTTGCCCGTATCGAGGTGGGTGAACCGAGTGAAGAGGAGAGTTTTTTGATTCTCAAGGGACTCCGCGCGCGGTATGAAAAACATCATGGGGTAAAATACACCGATAAAGCGCTTCGTAGTGCGGTAGAACTCTCAAAAAAATACATTACTGACCGTTTCTTGCCGGATGTGGCGATTGATTTGATCGATGAAGCCGGGGCATCGTTTCATCTTAAAACCCATAAACGTACCACGATTACTCCTCATGATATTGAGACGGTGATTGCTAAAATGACGGGGATACCCACTTCAAAAATGGGAACGGATGAGCGTGAAAAACTCGCATCTTTGGAAGCAGAGCTTAAAGCGCTTGTCATCGGTCAGGATCAGGCGATTGAACAGGTTGTTAAATCCATTAAACGCTCCTATGCAGGCTTGAGTGCTCTGCATAAACCGATCGCTTCCTTTTTGTTTTCAGGCCCGACCGGAGTTGGTAAAACCGAGTTGGCGAAATCGTTGGCTGAAACGATGGGGATCTATTTTGAGCGATTTGATATGTCTGAATACATGGAAAAACACGCCCTTAGCCGTCTCATAGGTGCCCCTCCGGGGTATGTGGGGTTCGAGCAGGGGGGACTTTTGGTTGAGACAGTACGTAAGCACCCTTATATGGTGTTGTTACTCGATGAGATCGAAAAAGCTCACCCCGATTTGATTAATGTATTGCTTCAGGTGATGGACAGTGCGACGTTGACCGATAACACGGGCTTTAAAGCCAATTTCGCCAATGTTGTCCTCGTTATGACTTCGAATATCGGAGCCAGTGAACGTACCGTAATGGGATTCAATGCGGATAGCTCGATTTCGCGGCATGAAGCTCTAAAGAGCTTTTTTACCCCCGAATTTCGTAACCGTCTCGATGGGGTCATTGAATTTGGATCTTTGCCGATGAATGTCGTCGAGGGAATTGTCGATAAATTTATCCGACAACTCAATACACAGCTCAAACCTAAAAAAGTGGTTGTGACTCTGAGTGATAAAGCAAGAGAGTATATTGCGAAAATCGGGTACGATAAAGCGATGGGGGCACGACCTCTTGGACGCGTTATTTCGGACAAAATTAAAGATCCGCTTGTCGATGAGATGCTCTTTGGGCGTTTGGTACAAGGGGGAAAAGTATCGGTGGATTATATCGATCAGTTGATATTCGATTATGCGGTATGATTCCTCGTCTTACCCACCGCCTCTCATTTCCTAATCCTCTTTATGCTTCCGAGGAGGGGATCGTCGCGTACGGCGGTGACCTTTCACCTTCACGTCTTATGCTGGCTTATCGTTCCGGGATATTTCCATGGTACAGTACAAACGATCCGATTCTGTGGTGGTCTCCCGATCCGAGGTTGATATTAGACCTGGATGATTTTAAACTGAGCCGTTCATTACGTAAAAAAATCCCTCAGTTTGAGATTCGTTTTGACAGTGTATTTTCACAAGTGATCAATGAATGTTCAACTGCTCCGCGTCGCGGACAGAAGGGGAGTTGGATCGTACCTGAGATGATCGAAGCGTATGAGACGCTACATGCTCTTGGATATGCGCACAGTGTTGAAGCGTTTCAAAACGGTGTTTTAGTCGGAGGGCTTTACGGAGTAAGTGTCGGAGGAGTATTTTGCGGTGAGTCGATGTTTGCAAAAGTTTCCGATGCTTCTAAAGTAGCATTTGCTGTTTTAGTAGAATATCTTAGGGGATGGGGATTTGAATTTATCGATTGTCAGGTTCCAACCAACCATCTCAAAAGTTTGGGGGCAAAAGAGGTTTCAAGAGAGTCTTTTTTAAAGCGTCTTTATGATGCTTCAACTGTACCAATGGGAGAAAGACTTTGGAAAATAGGAAATATTTAAGGTTTATTTCTCTATACTCTTCGTTAATTCTTATGAAAAAAGGGGTCTCTATGAAAAAAGTTTTAATCAGTATCGCAGCAATCGCTGCTCTCGCAACGGCAGGTTATGCAACGGTTAACAATCAAACAGGATGCGGTCTTGGGTCGCAGATCATCAAAGATGACAGCTCTGCGGTCATGTTGGCGCTTCAAGCAACGACCAATGGTACATTGGGTAACCAAACATTTGGTGTTACTTCAGGGACATCAGGATGTAAAAAAGCCAATTTAGTGATGAATGAGCGTGCGGCAGAGTTTGTAGCCTCTAACATGGATCAGCTCTCTCGTGAGATCGCTATCGGTCAAGGTGAGAGTGTTTCAACGCTTGCAGAGCTTTTGAATGTAGAAGACAAAGCCGCATTTGCTCATGCATTACAAGCAAATTACAATGCAATCTATACGAGTGAAAAAGCCGATATGGCAACGGTTCTTGATAACGTTTCTACTATCGCAGGCTAAGGTTTATTTAACATCATCTCCCGTTATTCCCGACGTGATCGGGAATGACGAAAATCAAGGTTTTATTTGCCCTTTCTTTTATTATTATGTGTACTGAGTTTAGCGGTTTATGCGACATCGACCGATAAACTGATTGCGCACGCCCATACAAAACAACTTTCCGATAGCCGTTACTGGCATCTTTTGATGCATACCCCTGATAGTGAAAGCGAGATTGACGATCCGGCTTTTTTTCTCTCACCCGATGGAAAACAGAATCTTTCTGCCGAACTTGATACAACTATCCAGTATCTTAATGATGAGACGAACCGAAGCAATGAAAGCGTGTTTTGCCGTTTTCCGGCTCGTCGAGCATGGTTGGAACAAGAACTCAATACCACTTTCGGTGAGGGAAAATGCCGTGACTATGAAGCGCTTGTAGCCAAAATGGATCCCCAGAGCGTAACTCTCGTTTTTCCGAGCGCTCACATCAACTCCCCAGCATCGATGTTCGGACATACCTTTTTACGGATTGATTCATCCATGGAATCAAAATTGATGTCCTATGCGATCAATTATGCGGCGCATACGGATGAGACCAATGGGTTACTTTTTGCCTATAAAGGTTTATTCGGCGGGTATTACGGATATTACTCGATGCTCCCTTATTATGAGAAACTTAAAGAGTACCGTGACAGTGAATCCCGAGATGTATGGGAATATGATCTGAATCTAACCCATGATGAGGTGATGGCAATGGTGCGCCATATCTGGGAATTGCAGCGGATTAACTCGTGGTACTATTTTTTCGATGAAAATTGCTCCTATCACATGTTGTGGCTCACCGAGATTGCCCGTCCGAGTGTTCACTTGAGGGATCATTTTTTCTACTACGTCATTCCTCCCGATACGGTACGAGCTTTTGAGGAGGAAGCTTTGGTGGTGCAAAAACACTACCGACCCTCTAAACGGACGAAATTATTGGCGTATGAAGGGCAGCTTTCTCCTCAAGCACTCCATGCGGTTAAATCGCTGAGTGCAGGGGAGATAAATTCTGCCTCATTGAATAGCATGAATTTATCAGACCAAGAACGTCGTTTTACACTTGAAGCAGCAGCAGAATTGGCGGAATATGACTACATTGAAGGAAAAATCACTAAAGACGTTTATGCCGAGCGTTATCATTCTCTCCTTTCCGGTCGTGCTGCTTTAGGTTCAGGCGAGACGCTCAATGTAGCCTCAAAATCCAATCCCGATTCTGCTCATCGTTCTGCGAGGATCGATGTATCTCAAGGGTGGTTTGAAAATCGTGCTTCTTTGCTGATCGGGTGGCGTCCTGCTTTTCATGATTTGAGAGAAAATGATACAGGGCATCTCTCCGGAGCCCAGATTGAGTTTTTGGATACTCTTGTCGGGGTTGATCATGACAACGTTACGCTTGAAAAATTGACCATTCTCTCCTTGGCCTCCATTGCTCCGGTGAGCCATTTTTTTAAACCCTTTTCTTGGCGAATGAAAAGCGGTTGGGATCGCGAGTACGAAGGAGACAGACTAAGCTTTGTTACCCGCGTGGGAGCAGGTGCATCTATCGGAGATGAACGGATGTACGGATATATTTTGAGTGAGCCTGAGGTGAGATTCGGATTTAATGCCGATGTTGGATTGGGGTTCACTGCAGGTACTGCGATCAACTGGGGTAATCGGATGAAGAGCCATATAGAAACAGGTCATATCTTCTATTTGGATGGTAGCGATCGAAGCCGAGTCATGGTTTCTCAAGGGTGGCAATGGAGTCCTCTGGGGGGAGTGCAGTGCAGTTATGAAGGAATTGATCAGGATTACAGAGAAGATCGCTACAAACTTGGGGTGAACCTCTATTTTTAATTATTTTTTGGCATAATAGTTACACTTTTTAGGACGGAGTTTTTACCAATGTATATAGCGGAAGCGCGTTTTGCCCTTTGGGCCGATTTTATTGAACGGACATTTTTGGATGAGGGATTTAAAGAACTTATTGCGAAAGGGATTATTAACGGTGCTACCTCGAATCCCGCAATTTTTAAAAATGCCATTTTGACCTCTCCTGCCTATAAAGAACAACTCTCAACACTGAGTGGATTGTCACCCAAAGAAAAATATGAAGCATTGGCTATTTACGATATCCAAAAAGCCGCTGATATTTTGCGCCCGTTATTTGAAGCGGGAGATGACGGATATGTGAGTATCGAAGTGGATCCTTATTTATGCGATGATGCAGAGGCGACGATTAGTGAGGGGGTAGGGCTTCATGCCTCGATCAACCGTCCCAATGTTATGATCAAAGTCCCGGCTACGGAAGCGGGATACATCGCGATGGAAGCGCTGGCATCTGAGGGGATCGCAGTTAATGCGACATTGATCTTTTCGGTTGAGCAGGCTCTTAAATGTGCGGAAGCATTTGAACGTGCATCGAAAAAATCATCTGTAGATACTGTAATCAGTGTATTTGTCAGTCGAATTGATCGTGCAATCGATGAAACACTTCGCACTAACGGGGTTGAAACGGGTAAAATGGGTATTCTTAATGCCGCTGATATTTATAACAGAGTTGAAGCGCTTAATGTTCCAAAATGCCGTGTTTTGTTTGCCAGTACGGGTGTGAAAGGTGATGAATTCCGGGGATCGTATTATATCGATGAGCTTTTAGCACCGAACAGTGTTAATACGGCTCCGATCGCTACGATTGACGCTTTTGTACAAGGCGGAGATACGGTATTGAAACTACCGATAGGAAGTGATATCATCGAAGATCACCAAACTAAAGTTGCAAATGCGGGGATTGATATGGAAATGATTATTGATCAACAGATTCGTGAAGGATTGGAAGCGTTTAAGGTCGCTTTTGGCGAAATTTTGAGTGAATTGGAGTAAAAAATGAATTCAAATATTCAGCAAAGTATTCAGCAACCTGATTTGGGAGACCTCAATTTTGAGGTATTGAAAAAAATTCGCGGTTATCTTCGGCGCATGATCGATGCGGGAGGAAGTGACTTGCATATCAAAGCCAATGCGGTTGTTCGTGCACGAATCAATGGAGAAATTATTCCCCTTTCAGGTGAAATCTTTTCTAAGGATGATGCCCTTGTTTTTGCCAAAGAACTCCTTCGTACCCGTTTTCCTGAATTGGTCGAGAAAAAAGAGTTGGACTTGGTTTATCCGTTTGATGAAAATACCCGTTTTCGTATCAACATTTTTTTCCAAATGGAGGGGATATCAGCTGTTTTCCGTCT
The DNA here is from genome assembly GCF_001829605.1 of Sulfuricurvum sp. RIFCSPLOWO2_12_FULL_43_24. Lineage (NCBI taxonomy): Bacteria > Pseudomonadati > Campylobacterota > Epsilonproteobacteria > Campylobacterales > Sulfurimonadaceae > Sulfuricurvum > Sulfuricurvum sp. RIFCSPLOWO2_12_FULL_43_24. The sequence goes on from NZ_MIBT01000086.1 coordinate 6,679, forward strand.
GATCCCCGTCAAAATCTTAACGGTAGATGAATTACTCTTACCCGAAATCGTCCATAGTTTTGCGGAGATGGAGCGGGGATTGGTTCTCGTGACCGGTGTTACCGGAAGCGGTAAATCAACCACCTTGGCCGCATTGATCAATGAGATTAATTGGAAACGGCGTAAGCATATTATTACCATTGAAGATCCGATTGAGTTTGTCCATAAAGACCGTAAATGCATCGTCAATCAGCGCAGTATCGGTCAAGATACGCATACCTTCGGATCAGCATTGCGTGCAGCATTGCGAGAAGACCCTGATATTATTTTGGTTGGAGAGATGCGGGACATGGAGACAATCGAAATTGCGCTTCATGCGGCAGATACCGGGCATCTGGTTTTCTCAACACTTCATACACTTGATGCAAAAGAGACGGTTAACCGGATTATCTCCGTATTTCCGACGGGTGAACAGAATCGTGTCCGTATGACTCTGTCCTCTGTCCTTAAAGGGGTGATTTCACAGCGTCTGATTCCAACCGTGGATGGAAAACGGACCGCTGCACTGGAAATTCTGATTCGCACACCCCGTATTGAACAGTTAATCGCAGAAAATAGAGATATTGAGATCCCTGATACAATCGCAGAAGGGAAAGAACTCTATAAATCCCAGACGTTTGATCAGGGAATTTTAGATTTATATCTTAATGGGCGTATTTCTCGGGAGGATGCCTTGGCCTTTGCAACGTCACCATCGGATTTAAAACTTAAAATGGAAGGGCTCAGTGCTACCATTGATAAAGGAAAATTGGGAGTAGATGACGGTCCGAAAGAGTTTAAAGAAGAAGAGTTCATCGGCTTGAAAGGATAAAGTGGGTTTAGAATAGTTTAAACTATTTTTAAGTATAATTCGCCCCATTTTATTTACGAAGGACATGACACATGTTAGAAGGTATTTTAAGAGAGAGTATTGGCAAAGCTGCTACAAAAGCGTATCGCCGTGATGGTTATCTTATTGCCAACATCTACGGAAAAGGGCTTGAAAACATTCACGCTGCGTTCAAAATGAACGACTTTATCCGTACTGTGCGCAACAAAGAAACCGTAGCATTTGCTGTAAACGTAGCGGGTAAAGAGATGAACCTTGTGGTTCAAGGGTATGAGTCTCATCCAGTTTCAGGCAACTTGTTGCACGTTGATTTGATGGTTGCACAAGCAGGTGTTGTCACTCACTATCATGTACCGGTTAATACGGTAGGAACTCCTGTCGGTTTGAAAAACAAAGGTATGTTGTTCGTTGCTAAAAAACGTCTTCGCGTTAAAGCGGCAATCGAAAACTTGCCGGCAAATATCACTGTTGATGTTGCTCCACTCGATTTGGGTGATTCTGTATTGGTTCGTGATCTTCCACGTGTTGAAAACGTTACGTTTACTGATTCAGACCGTGTATCGGTTCTTAGTATCATTAAAGCGAAATAAGGATGCTGATCGTCGGACTGGGAAACCCCGGCTCGGCGTATGCATCAACCCGTCACAATGTCGGGTTTATGGTGATCGATGAACTTTGTCGCCGTCGCAGTGTTCAAAACATTTCAAAGAGCTCCTTCGAAGGGGAGTTGTTTAAAATGGGGTCACACTTCCTTCTCAAACCTACAACTTTTATGAATCTCTCCGGTCGCTCTGTCCTTGCCGTTAAAAATTTTTATAAAATCGATGAGGTCATTGTTATTCATGATGATTTGGACCTTCCTTTTGGGGCATTACGCTTTAAAAGCGGAGGCGGACATGGCGGACATAACGGACTCAAATCAACCGATGCCGCGATAACGGCTGAGTATATTCGTGTTCGTATGGGGATCGGAAAACCGGAACATAAATCGCAGGTGGCCGATTATGTATTACACCCCTTTAGTGCAGAAGAACAATCTAAACTATCCAACTGGATTTCTGCCGCAGCGGATGCGGTAGAGATGCTTTTAACGCAAAGTTGCAGTGATGTTGCCGCGAAATGCTCCGTAAAAGGGGTGTAAAAATCTCGCAGGTTTAATTGGGTACAATAAACTTCAATATTTTTTATTTTAGGCTCTTATGCTCGCATTTAATACTTTATCATTCACGTATCTACGCTATTTCTCGATCGTATTGATTGCGTTAACCAGCTTTATGGTCGGATTCGATCTGATGGACAATGCCTCAGAACTTCCAAATTCCGCTAACCTTGTTTTGATTTATATCATGTATAAATATTTTTATGCGGTTGATATGATGTTGCCGATCTCCTTGATCTTTGCAATCATAGCTTCTTTGGTAGAACTGATCCGCTCCAATGCGTTGGCGGCATATTACGCACTCGGGTACTCAAAAATACGTATTATGGCCCCTTTTCTGAGTGTGGCTAGCGGGCTGATAATTATCTATATTTCCCTTCATGCGACCAATTTTGCCCGTTCAAACGAATTTGCCAACAACTTACGTGAAACCTCTCAGTTTATCCGCCCGACCAGTAATCTTTTTTTCACCCATGAGGGAAATTACATCTACTTCGGAAATCTTTATCCTTTGAGTAAGCGGGCGGAAGATATTCGAATCTTTACCTTCGAACAAGGCCATTTAAAAGAGGCTTTGAGTGCCAAAGAAGCAGTGTACGAGAATGGCTATTGGAATATTCAAAAAGCTCATTTAATACGTCCTCCCGAAGGGTTTGATCTACACGCTTCAGGGATCGTAACGGAAGATCGAAATAATCTTAAAGTACTGCGTGATTTTAAACCCAAAATTTTGGATCAGGTATATGAGGGGAAAGCCAACTTTACGATTGGCGACGGATTGGACGCGCTTAAGCTGCTTGAAAATCAAAATGTCGATGTGGCTAAAATTACGAGTGCCATGTACCGTATTTTTGTTTCACCATGGTTTGCACCGGTTTTGATGGTGATTTTTTTCACGTACGCCCCGGTGAGTGCCCGTTTCTTAAATCTCTCCTTATTTAGTTTTAGTGCCATTTTGGTAACCCTGATTGTATGGGGAGTGCTCTTTATGATGGGAGAGCTCTCAAACAATAAAACCTTATCACCTGAAATCGGGATAATCGTTCCGATTATGGTACTCGGCGGAGTAATGTTATGGCGACTTGGAAATCCCCTAAGGAGAGTTAGGGTAAAATCGCGACAAAACTAATCAATGAGGATTATGAGTGATCGATTTTAAAGCTCTGGCGCAGACCTACGGAACACCTTTGTATGTTTATGATTTTGATGCGATGAAAACGCAATTTGAATCTTTAAAAGAGGCGTTTCGCGGGCGTAAATCTATTTTAGCGTATGCCGTCAAAGCCAACTCAAATCTCAGCGTTGTAAAACATTTTGCGCAGCAAGGCTCAGGTGCGGATTGCGTATCGATTGGCGAGGTGCGTCGTGCTCTCATGGCGGGAGTACCAAAATATCGTGTTATTTTCAGCGGTGTCGGTAAACGTGATGATGAGATTCGTGAAGCGATCGAATCGGATATTCTCTACATCAACGTGGAGAGTGAAGCAGAACTTGGGCGAGTTGAAATGATCGCTCGGGAGCTGGGTGCCAAAGCCCGTATCAGTGTCCGTGTCAATCCGAATATCGATCCGAAAACTCATCCGTATATTTCAACCGGTTTACATGATAATAAATTCGGTGTGGAGATTGTTGCGGCAAAACGGATGTACATCCAAGCGAAAAACTCGCCTAATCTTGACCCCGTAGGTATCCATTTTCATATCGGAAGTCAGTTGACCGATTTGGAGCCGATTTACGAAGCGGCAGTCATCGTAGCCGATTTATTACGCTCCCTTCAAGCAATCGATATCGAGCTAAAATTCTTTGATATCGGCGGAGGGTTAGGGGTTCGTTACGACAATGAGACAACGATTGAGCCTTACGATTACGCACAAGCGATTCTTTCTGCACTCAAAGGAATCGATGTTACGATTATCATGGAGCCGGGACGATTTTTGACGGCGAATGCGGGATACTTTTTGACCAAAGTACTCTACGAGAAAAACAATGGTGAAAAACGTTTCGTAATGGTAGATGGGGCCATGAACGATCTTATCCGTCCGAGTTTGTACAAAGCGTATCACCGTGTTGAAGCGTTGGATAAAACGGGTGATGCAACTCCAGCCGATGTGGTTGGACCGGTATGTGAGAGCGGTGACTTTTTAGCCAAAAACTACCCGCTTCCACCGATGGAACACAATGATTTATTGGTTATTCACAGTGCAGGAGCCTACGGTTTCGGGATGGGAAGTAACTACAATACCCGTGGTCGCTCAGCCGAGATTGCCATCGAAGCAGCTAATGTACGTCTGATTCGACGTCGCGAAACGTTTGATGATGTTATCGCGTTAGAACGCGACTATCTGTAGGCTATAAACATGTATTTTGTGGATGTGCAAGGGACGCTAATCGAAGATAATACCAAACTTCCCACTCGTGGGGCGGTTGCTTTTATCGATTACCTTAATGCGCATCAGATTCCTTATATGGTCATTACCAACAGTACCAAAAATCCGAGTGATGAGTTCTTGGGATATCTTAATAGTATCGGGTTGAATATTCCTCGGGAACATTATCTCGATCCGTTGATGATGTTGGAGAGTCATATTGACAAAACCCGTAAAGTTGCGGCGTATGGATCTGCTCCTTTTTTACATGTTTTACAGGCGATGGGCTATACGTTGGATTTTTTAAATCCTGATGTTGTTTTAGTGGCCATCAAAGATGATTTCGTGAGCGATGAATATGCACAAATAATCGAATTTCTCCTTGGTGGTGCACAACTGATCGGGATGCATGAAACCACGCTGTATGCCAAGAATCACAAACGTTATCCCGGCGTGGGGGCAATTTTAAAAATGTTGGAATTTGCTACCTCGGTTTCCTATACGGTGGTCGGCAAACCGAGCATCGCTTTTTTCGAAGAAGCTTTATCTCGTCTTTCCCTGCAAAAAGCCGGGATAAAGTTCAGTGATATTACGATTATCAGTGATGATGTCAAAGGGGATCTTATCGGCGCGCAATCGTTGGGGATGAAAGGGGTATTCGTCCTTAGCGGCAAATATCGATCAGCGGATGAGATTATCCCCTCGCTAAAACCTCACGAGCGACCGGCGGAAATTTATGCCGATATGCAAGCAATATTGGAGAGTTTATGAATACTTTAGAAGAGTGCAGAGCACGAATTGATGAGATCGATAATGAGATCGTCGGCCTTTTGAACCGCCGCATGGAAGTGGTGCGTCGTGTCGGTGAGATTAAGCATGAAAGTAACACGGCAATTTATCGTCCAGAGAGAGAAAAATCCATTATTGATCGGTTGACTCAGATCAGTGAGTCTTCCGGCGGACTTTTAAATACGGCTGCAATCGAAGCAGTATTTTTAGAGATTTTTGCGGTTGCCCGTAATCTTGAACTCCCTGAACGGATTGCCTATTTGGGGCCGGAGGGGAGTTTCACCCATCAGGCGGCAGAATCACGTTTTGGGGCAATGAGTGATTATCTTTCTCTTGGTTCGATCGAAGCTGTATTTAAAACGCTCGAAGCATCGCGTGCAAAATTCGGTGTAGTACCGATCGAAAACAGCCGTGATGGCGTCGTGGGAGAAACCCTTGATCTACTGGGCAAAAGCAGCGTTAAAATTGTTGCCGAACTTTATATGCCGATTCATATGGCATTTGCCACCAAAGCGGAGAAAATTCACCATATCAAGCGGATCTATTCGAAAGACAAAGGGTTTGGGCAATGTCGGGAATTTTTAGCGGAACACGGCTTGGATACGATCGAACACATACCGGTTGAATCGACTGCAAAAGCGGCTATTTTGGCTTCTAAAGATCCTGAAGCGGCCGCTATCTGCTCCCATATCGCGGCAAAACTGTACGGTGTTCCGACATTGTTTGAAAACATCGAAGATGCCCATAACAATGCAACGAGATTTTTTATCCTCAGCGATTTTAAAAACGGTATCAGCGGTGAGGATAAAACCTCGATTCTGGTACGCTTAAAAGATGCTCAGAAAGCGGGAGCCTTGGTTCATTTCTTGGAAGATTTTAACAATGCCGACATCAATCTTAGCAAAATCGAAAGTCGGCCGTCGCGGGATAATGACGGTTTCGGATATTGGTTTTTTATCGATTTCTTCGGTCATATTGATGAACCTAAAATTCAATCATTGGTCCAGAAACATGTCGATGAAGTGACATGGTTGGGAAGTTACGTAAAGGGAGAATTATGAAATTTAATGAAGCGTTAGAGTCTATTAAAACCTACGAAGCAGGTAAGCCGATCGAGTTGGTTGTCCGTGAGTATGGGATCGATAAAGATTCGATCGTGAAACTTGCCAGTAATGAGAATCCGTTTGGATGTTCACCGAAAGTAAAAGATGCCGTTCGCTTAATCATCGATAATATGGCCCTTTATCCTGATGACTCGATGGTCAAACTTAAAACCGCTTTATCGGGTAAATACGGCATTAAAAGTAACGAATTGGTAATTGGTGCCGGAAGTGATCAAGTGATCGAATTCGCAATCCATGCGAAAGCGCATGGCGGTTCGAAAGTGCTTATGAACAGTGTCACTTTTGCGATGTATGAGATTTATGCGAAGCAAGTGGGGGCGCACATCATCCGAACCGCATCGCGCGAGCATGATATGGACGAATTTTATGCACTTTATTGTGAACACAAACCCTCTATCATCTTTTTGTGTACGCCGAACAATCCGACAGGAGATGCTCTCAATGCAGAATCGATGCTCGCTTTTATCGAAAAAATTGATAATGACACCCTTGTGATCGTCGATGGTGCTTACATGGAGTATGCCCGTTTCAAAGACCCTTCCTATGCGGTTGAACCGCGTGAATTGATTGAACGGTTTGAGAATGTCCTTTTCTTGGGGACTTTCTCAAAAGCGTATGGATTGGGAGGAATGCGCGTCGGGTATGGAATTGCTCAGGCACCTGTTATTGAAGCTCTTTATAAAGTACGCCCGCCGTTTAATATTACGACGCTCTCCTTGGAAGCGGCATCGGTAGCATTGGAAGATGAACCGTTTGTTCAAGAATGTATTCGTGATAATTTTGCGCAGATGAGCCGTTATGAGGAATTTGCACGCGCTAAGGGGATCGATGTGATTGACAGTTATACCAATTTCGTCACTTTATCGCTTCCTGAAGAAAAAAATTCATCAAAAATTGCGCAAGAACTCTTAAAAAAGGGTATGATTGTACGTGATTTAAGCAGTTACGGATTGAACGCGATTCGTGTTACAATCGGAACCCGAATTCAAAATGATCGTTTCTTTGAACTCACCGATCCTTTATTATAAAAATAGGTAACAATGGATTTTAAGGCCCTTTTTTCGCAACTTGTCGTTTTTTTCGGAAAGCTCACTCAGGCACAAAAAACTATTATCGGTGCAGCAGTTGCTGGAATTGTCGCATTTTTAGTATTTTTGGTTGTTTATACCTCTGATGGGACTGCCGGCGGTGACAAAAGTTATCAAGTTCTTTTTGATCAACTAAGCAGCGAAGATGCCGCAAAAGTGGTGGAACAGCTCGAAAAAGACAAAATTCCCTACCGTATTCCCCGTGATAATGTTATTGAAGTTCCGAAAGATGTCGTCTATAAAGAGCGTATTACAATCGCTTCTATGGGGATACCGAAAGAGGGGCATGTCGGATTTGAACTTTTTGACAAACAAGAATTCGGTTCGACCAATTTTGACCAAGAGATTAAGTTTCGTCGAGCGTTAGAAGGGGAACTTGCCCGATCAATTGACTCACTTGGACCGGTCGAAAAATCAAGTGTTTCTCTTGCTCTTCCTAAAGAAACCCTTTTTGTCTCCGAAGCGGTACCCCCGTCTGCTTCCGTTATGGTTCAGCTCTCTGAGGGTGGAAAACTTTCCCCTAAACAAATACGCGGGATCAAAAAGCTGGTTGCAGCAGCTGTGCCGAAATTGACTCCAGAAAATGTGACATTGATTGATTCAGAGGGCGAGGCCCTTGGAGATGATGATGCGGCGGCGGCGATGGGTGAGCTCTCATCCATGCAGCAGCAATACAAAAGCAAAGAAGAGAAAAAGCAAGAAGAGAAAATTGTTAATGTACTCGCCCCATTTATCGGCGGTAAAGATCGAATCGTTGCCAAAGTAACGATTGAGTACGATTTCTCTGAGCAAAGCTCTACGTCTGAAAAGTTTGATCCTGAAAGTGTTGTTCGAAGTGAACAGTCCTCGGAAGAAAAACGTGAAGGGGGTGCTCCCGCAGCGGCTCCCGGAGGTGTTCCGGGCGCTGTCAGTAACGTAGGGCCGGTTGAGGGACTTGCAAGCGGCGGAAGCGGAGAGAAATACGAGAAAACCACCGGAACCACAAATTACGAAATTTCCAAAACGGTTTCAACGACCAAAATGGAGTTTGCCCGTATTAAACGTATGACAGCAGCAGTCGTTGTGGATGGTAAATATGAACCGAAAAAAGATGCGGCAGGCGAAGCGACGGATGAAGTAGAATACATCGCTTTGGATGAAACACAATTGCAGGCAATTGATGCATTGGTTAAACAATCTATCGGAGTGGATGAACAGCGCGGAGATCAGGTCAGTATCCGTAATTTTGAGTTTCAAACCACAAAAGCGGGAATGGAACCTAAAGATGCCGCATCCAAAACTACGGCGTTCGTAGATACTTATCTTGCTCCGTTTGCTCCGTTGTTTAAATATCTTTTTGTCGCGCTTATTCTCTTTATTGCCTACAAAAAAATCATTATCCCTTTTGCCGAGCGGATGCTCGAATTCAGCCGTGAAGAAGAGGCATTTGAAAAACCGAATCTTGAAATTGCCGATGATGAAGATGAAGATTTGGTGGAAAAAGTACAACAGATGCGTAAAAAAGTGGAAAATCAGCTTGGGCTTGGGGATAATTTCAACGAAGACGAGCTTAAATATGATGTATTGCTTGAAAAAGTGCGCGAGATAGCGGAAGAACACCCTGAAGAGATTGCTTCGTTAATCCAGACCTTGATTGATGAAGAGAGCACTCCGAACGATGCAAGCAAGCGATAGGAGAGAGGTATGAACTTATCACCTTCCCAGCAATCCAATTTCGAAGAAATGAGCATGACCCAAAAGATTGCCATTCTTTTGGTGCAGCTTGGGGAAGATGTTACAGCGACTATTTTTTCACGAATGAATGTAGAAGCGATTACGGAAATATCCAAATACATTGCCAACAACCGCTCCATTGAGAAAAATCTCGGTGCGGCAGTTTTAGAAGAGTTTTACGCGATTGTCCAATCCAATCAATACCTAAATACGGGCGGTCTTGAATATGCCCGGGAGATTTTGTACAAAGCGCTGGGGCCGGATGAAGCGAAAAAAGTATTGGAACGTCTCAATAAAACGATGCAAAATACTCAGAATTTTTCTTATTTGGCCAAAATCAAGCCTCAGCAACTGGCCGATTTTATTATAACGGAACATCCGCAGACGGTTGCATTGATCTTAGCCCATATGGACCCTTCCGCTGCGGCTGAAACACTCTATATCTTCCCCGATGAACTGCGCGCTGAAGTGGCAATGCGTATGGCAAAACTGGGGGATATTTCTCCCTCTATCATCAAGCGCGTCAGTGCCGTACTCGAATCCAAACTTGAAGCGCTCGCTTCTTACAAAGTCGAAGTGGGCGGACCGCGTTCTGTTGCCGACGTATTCAACCGTTTGGGTGCGAAAGTCTCCAAAGCGACCTTGTCACAAATCGAGCAGTTGGATCAAGAGCTGGCTTCATCGATCAAAGAGATGATGTTTACCTTTGAAGATATTGTCGATCTTGACGGTGCCAGTATTCGCGAGATTCTCAAATCATCCGATAAAAATGATCTGATGCTGGCTCTGAAAAATGCGGCCGAAGAGCTCAAAGAGAAATTTTTTGCCAATATGTCCCAACGTGCCAAAGACGCTTTTATCGAAGAACTCCAATTTTTAGGTGCGGTTAAAATGAAAGAGGTTGAATCTGCTCAGCGCAAAATTGTCGATGTGGTACAAGCCTTGGCGGAACAAGGTGTCTTGCAACTCGGTGAATCTGAAGAGATGGTGGAATAATTACTATGGATGTGGTCATTCAAAACAATTCACACGGTGCCCACGCCATTAGCAAGTACCAGTTTAAAATTCTTTCTTCTCTTTCGGGGATGAGTGTCGGTGATGCGACGCATGAAATGCATCATACCCTTCAAGAAGAGCCTGTTGTTGAACGTCGCAGGGAGAGCGGTACATCGTCCAAAGATGAGTTGATTGAATCATTGCTTAAAAAAGCAGACGAGATGAGTTCCAATGTGATTAAGATGCAAATGCGGATCGAATCAATGCAAGAAGAGCATCTAGCTGCACTTGAAGAGGCTAAGAGAGTTGGATTTGAGGAAGGGGTAGAGGCAGGTGTCGCACAAGAACAGGCTAAAAATTCGGGCCAGAGTGCACAATCGCATGAACAACTTTCGCAGTCGGTTAAAACCCTTGAAAAAGCAGCGGCTGACTTTGTCGTTGCACTAGAGTCGATTCAAAAAGAGCTTACCCATACGGCTTTGGATATTGCCAAAGAGGTCATTGGCATTGAGACCGGAGAACATAGTTCCAAAATAGCGGCTAAACTCTCGAATGATTTGATCGAAGAGCTTAAAGATGCCTCTAAAATTACCCTTCGAGTGAATCCTGCCGATCATGGATTTATCTCTGAAAAAGTAGGTTCCCTAACGCATGTAGAAGTATTGTCCGATCGTGCTATCAGCCCCGGCGGTGTTGTTGCCATCAGTGATGCGGGAAATATCGATTCAGAAATTAAAAAGCGCTATGAGCGGCTTAAACGTTCACTTTTACTTGAATCGTAAAGCATTTTCGCAAACATTCACTTTTATACTATAGTATTCGTACAATAATAATTTTTTAGGACAGTGCATTATAATGGATATCAAAAATTTTACTTTGCCTCAATTGGAAGATCTTTCTCAAAAAATACGAGACCGTATTTTAGAGGTAGTGAGTACCAACGGAGGGCATTTGAGTTCTACTTTGGGAGCGACAGAAATTATTGTTGCGATGCACAAAGTATTTAACGCTACCAAAGACCCTTTTATTTTTGATGTTTCTCATCAGTCTTATGCCCATAAACTTCTAACCGATCGATGGGAAGAATTTGCAACACTGCGTCAGTTTAACGGATTAAGTGGTTACACAAAGCCCTCAGAGTCGAAAAGCGATTATTTTGTGGCAGGGCACAGTTCCACCTCTATTTCCCTCGGCGTCGGTGCGGCAAAAGCGATAGCCCTTAAAAATGAGCAGGAGAGCCGTATCCCCGTTGTGGTGATCGGGGATGGGGCGATGTCAGCGGGGATGGCATATGAGGCGATGAATGAGCTGGGGGATCGCAAATATCCGATGGTGATTATTCTCAATGACAATGAGATGAGCATCGCCAAACCGATCGGCGCGATTAGCCGTATGCTGAGTTCCGCAATGGCAAGCCCCTTTTATCAACGGTTTAAACGTAAAACGGAGCAGTTTGTTGATAACTTCGGTGAAGGGGCCCATTATCTTGCCAAACGGTTTGAGGAGTCGTTTAAACTGATTACTCCGGGGATTATGTTCGAAGAGATGGGTATTGAGTACATTGGACCCATTGACGGACATGATCTAAAATCGCTGATCGAGACGTTTGAGATTGCTAAAGGGATGGGTAAGCCGGTTTTAGTCCATATTCAGACGATTAAAGGCAAAGGGTATGAGATCGCTGAGGGGAAACACGAAAAATGGCATGGGGTCTCACCGTTTGATCTCAAAAGCGGAACGGCAAATAGTAAAAGTTCCCTTATAAGTGCCACGCAAATTTACGCGGATGCCCTGATGAATCAAGCCGACAAGAATGAAAAAATTGTAGGGGTTACGGCTGCGATGCCAAGCGGAACAGGCTTAAGCGCATTAATGGAAAAATACCCGGAACGTTTTTGGGATGTGGCAATCGCAGAACAGCATGCCGTTACGTCGATGGGGGCATTGGCAAAAGAGGGGTTTAAACCGTTTTGTACGATTTACTCCACTTTCTTGCAACGAGGATTTGACCAAGTGATCCACGATGTATGTTTGATGGATTTACCGGTGGTCTTTGCCCTCGATCGTGCCGGAATCGTCGGAGAAGACGGTGAAACCCATCAAGGGGCGTACGATATCAGTTTTTTACGGCTGATCCCCAACATGACCCTTTGTGCTCCACGTGATGAACTCTCTTTTCATCAGATTGTCGATTTTGCGTCGACGTATGCACATCCATGTGCCATTCGTTACCCAAGGGGTGCGTTTGCAGAAGCGGATCTCCCCTCATCGATCCCTTATGAGAGAGGAAAAGCTCAATTGCTTATTTCCAACGACTCCAATCGGCTCTTTATCGGATACGGCAACGGGGTCGGACGTGCGGCGCAAACGATGGCATTTATGGAGGAGAAACCTTCATTGCTCGATTTACGCTTTGTAAAACCTCTGGATTCTGAGATGTTACGCCAAATGGCACAAAAGCATAAGCAATGGTATGTTTTTAGTGATTCATCCCGTATGGGCGGGGTAGGAAGTGCATTGCTGGAATGGTTGTCGGAAGCGAAAATTACCGATGTAGGGGTGGTGAGTTTCGAATACGATGATGAATTTATCAAGCACGGTAATACCAAGCTCGTCGAAGAGTCTTTGGGATTGCTCCCTGAACAATTAGCCCTACGCGTTATCGGAGAATAATCACCCCGGCGATACGTCCCGTCTGCTGTAAATCAGCACGATAGGAAAAATACTCTTCATGAGAGCATGAGGTGCAGTGATTACTCACTTCAATGTGTTCGCTTATGATCCCCAATACCTCTAATTGTTTCAAAAGAATCGTATTCACCTCTAAAAATACTCTCTCTTCGATTCTTTTCAGCGCACTAAGATACCCTTGTTCTTCCGTCTCTTTTGCAATCTTTTGGTTGATTTCATAGCAGCATCCGTGGATGGATGGACCTAACACTACCCGCAGATTTTCACAATCACAGCCAAATTGTTCTTTCATCGTTTGAATCGTTTTGGGCAAGATTTCATTGAATGCTCCCGCCCGACCTGCATGGACTGCCGCAGCAACATGACGGATAGGGTCGTAGATCAGTATGGGAGTACAATCGGCACTCATAACCATAAGAGGTGTATTGAGGCGGTTGGTGATCAGAGCATCGCATTCGGGCGGTGTATCAAAGGTTAACTCCTCATGGACGATGATGATCCGATCTGAGTGAATTTGACGCATGTGGACGAGAGCATGACGATTGTAATTGAGTGTCTGGGCTAGAGCATCGTGATTGGCTACAACATGATCGGGGTTGTCCCCGACATGAAATGCGAGATTCGCACTGGTGTAGGGGATAGTAGAGCTACCGCCATGGCGCGTGGTAAAACAGGCGGTGATCGTCGGATACGATGATAAGAGCATTGATGATACGGTTTTCATGTCGGTGAGTATACCGCTGAAGCGTTTTAGTTGAAATTAAACGGCTGGAATGACCCAATTCTACTGCACATTTTCAGTATTCTCTGATTATACTACCTCTGATTTTTACGTATATTGAGTCAAAGGGTTTGAATGGATACAGATACATTAGGGGTTGTCGTATCATTGATAGGGGCGGCATTCGTTGCTCGCCAGACATACGCCCATTTTATCCGAAATCGGGCGTTTGCTTATATCGAACGGTTTAATCATAAAGATTTTATGGAGCTTCGAATCGCTATCGAACAGTGGATTAGTGAAAATCCAAATCCATCCAGTCTTTCGACATTGTTAAAATCAAAAGCTTTAGAAGATATTGCGATGTCGGTACAGATACGTACCTATTTGAATCTATTTCAGGAACTTGCCGTCGCATTTGAGAAAGGGATGGTCGATAAACATATTTTTTACCGAAATTTTGACTTTCTGATCGTTTCAAACTGGGAGCGATTTGCCGATTTTATTTATACCGTACGTGCTTTGAGCGGTGATTTTACCATCTATAAACGGTTTGAATTGATGGCAAAAGAGGTCAAATCGGCTAAAAAAACGGACAGTGTAGCGGGTAAGATTTATGTGTTTGGGTACGGTTCTTTGATGCTCGAGGAGAGTATCCATAAAACACTGCAACGTACAGAAGAAACATACCCCCTTTTTGATGCGACTTTGCAAGGATACACGCGTGGATGGAATATTGTGATCGATATCTTTTCGGATACGCTTCAACGACCGCTCAAGGCATTGTTTTTAAATGTACGCAAGCAGCCTGGGGGGTCAGTGGACGGGATGATTTTCAGTGTCACGTTGGACGAATTGAATCGCCTCAAAGAGCGTGAAGTCAATTATGATTGTATCGAAGTGACGCCGCGTGTCTCGTCATCAATTCTTCAATCTTCCGATGTGGTTGTGACCTTTGTCGGACAAAGCGAACATTTGCTGGATCAGTGCCGTGAAACGTGCTATGTGATGCAACGCTATCTCAATGTTTTGGAAAAAATCAAACCGCTGCATCCCCGACAATATCAACTCATGCAAGAATCTGCCTCATTTGAAGCGGAAGTGTTGGAGGGGAGCTATTCATTTCCGGCTAAGGGATGAGAGCAATTTACTGCATTTTTTGTGCTATGAAGTGATTTTATAATAGTTTTGACATTTTTATCGTATATAATGCTTCATTAAAGGTAAGATGGAGAGCGATCAATATGTATGCCAAACTCATAAAAGTAAAGCTGTTTTGGACATTATTGGTTGTAGCTTTAATTCCGATGGCACTTATTTCTCTGTACAGTTATTACAATATAAAGCAACAAATTATCTCTTCGCAGCTATCGCATTTGGAAGCAATCTCCCAGCTGAAATCGCTACAGATTGAACATTTTTATAATGACATCACAAATGATCTCCATATCATTCATGCTTCACCCTATACTAAAAATTTAATTCTAAATAAATCGTCTGATTTGGCGGGAGCGAAAAAATTATTTGAACAACAACTGAGTCAATATATGTTTGATGATGAAATTAATAAAATCTATATCATAGGATTGGACGGAAATATTATTGCAAGCTCACAAAAGCGAGTCAGTGATAACGATGCCGCCTATAATAAAATCGCATTTGAAGAAGGTAAGCGAACAATGTACTTTTCCGATATTTACCTATCGGATGTGTCATTAGGTAAAGACAAAAGGTATCTGTTTAATGCGTCTGTCCCTATTTTTGACTATGAAAATAAAGTGATCGGGGTAGTCGTCGGTGAATTTACGGCAGATGCTTTTTTTAATCAAATACAAGATTATTCAGGATTGGGAGAGAGCGGCGAAACGCTGTTGGGTAAGAAGTCGAAAGATAAAGTCATTTTTTTGAATCCGTTAAGGCATGATCAGAATGCCGGAATGAAAAGAAGTGCACGTATAGACGGTTATATAGGGAGACCTGCTATTTTGGGCGCAACGGGGCACAATGGAAATGGACTATCGATTGATTATCGGGGGGTAGAAGTTCTTGCCGCATGGAAATATGTTCCGACAACCGGTTGGGGGATAGTGGCCAAAATCGATCAAACTGAAGCGTTTAAACCTTTGGAAGCCATCAGAAACAGTATTGCCCTTACGGCCCTTATATTATTGATCCTTGGTGTGAGTGTTTCGTTAAAAATGAGTGACGACATCGCAGCTCCTGTCGATAATCTGGAAGAGGAAGCGTATAGGGATGCATTGACGGGATTGCCGAACAGAATGATGTTGATGGAACTTTTGGAACAGGTTATCAATAAGGCAAAACTAAAAGATACGATTGTCGCTGTTATGTTTTTAGACCTTGACGGCTTCAAATGTGTCAATGATACCTACGGGCATGAAGTTGGAGATATATTGCTGAAAAATGTCGCTTTGAGACTTACCAATTGCATTAGACAAAGCGATACGGTAGCGAGATTGGGCGGTGATGAATTTGTCATATTACTGTGCGGTGCTCAGGATATAAAAAATATAGAAAAAATAGCGGCAAATATCATCCAAGCATTGAGTAAAGAATTTTCAATCGGAGGATCGATAGCAAGGATCGGAGTGAGTATCGGCATAAGTATTTTTCCCATAAATACAATAAATGCAGATGAAATAATCAAACAAGCGGATAAGGCGATGTACGAAGCAAAAAAATCGGGAAAAAATAATTTTAAATTCACGGATGAATTTCACAGCGTGATAATTTAAAGCGCTTTGATTTGAAGCAGTAATTGAGTACTATTCTAATGATTTGCATAAGGCAATAAATAGGATAAAATACCTCAAAAATGGGACGAAGGATAGTGTGGTGCTGCAAAGACAAATGAAATCGGTACGATTGGACGGAGTGGATACAACCCTAAAACGCTCCGAGCTTCAAGTGTATTTCCATCAAAGTTTCAATCTTTTTGAGTCATTGTTTGAACTGTTGAAAAGCGATGATGTTTATTATCTTCAATCCGAACCGACACGTCATCCGATGATTTTTTATTTTGGACATACGGCGATTTTTTATATTAATAAACTGGTGGCATCGGGTGCGTTAAAAGAGCGGATTAATCCCCATTTCGAAGAGCTGTTTGCTGTCGGTGTCGATGAAATGACGTGGGATGCCAGTAGTGATTCACTCAAATGGCCGAGTGTCGATGAGGTGAGGGGGTATCGGCAAAAAGTTCGCCTTCTTGTGGATGAGATGATTATGACGTTACCGATGAAGCTTCCAATAATGAAAGAAGATCCATTATGGGCAATATGGATGGGGATCGAGCACGAGCGTATCCACATTGAAACTTCTAGTGTTCTGCATCGTCAAATGGCGTTGGAATTTATCCTTCCTCACGAAGATTTTCTGCTGTGTCCCGTTCAGGGGGATACTCCTGAAAATGCTCTGGTCTCTTTTTCCGCATCAAAAGTGTCAATGGGGAAAGGCTCAGCGGATCAGGGGCTTTACGGGTGGGATAATGAATACGGACATACGCAGGTGAGCGTAGAAGCGTTTCAAGCCTCCCGCTATCTGGTCAGTAACGGCGAGTTTATGGATTTTGTGATGGCAAATGGATACAAAGTGAGTCGATGGTGGGATGAAGAGGGGCTTCGCTATCTCCAAATCCGTAAAGCGACGTGTCCTCCGTTTTGGATTCCGCAAGAGGAGGGCACTTATAAATACCGCTCACTCACTCACGAGATCGATATGCCCTATAATTGGCCGGTAGAGGTAAATGCCCTCGAAGCGGAAGCGTTTTGCCGCTGGAAAAGTGCTCAAGAGGGGATGGCCTATCGTCTCCCAACGGAGGCAGAGTGGAGGGTGATGGTAGAAGCGGGTGGTATAGATGAAGAGATATTTGATGATGAGCGTGCCAACATCAATCTTGCCCATTTTGCCTCTTCTGTCCCTGTAGATACGTTCGCCCACGGTGAGCTCTATGATGTCGCGGGAAATGTGTGGCAATGGACTCAAACGCAGATGGATGCTTACGAGGGGTTTGTGACCCATCCGTGGTACGATGATTTTTCAGAACCGACGTTTGATGGAAGACACAACCTTATCAAAGGGGGATCATGGATATCGACCGGTAATGAGATACTCCTAGAGTCTCGTTACGCATTTCGCCGCCATTTTATCCAACATGCCGGATTTCGATACGTGGTCGGTGAGGGTGCAAACGAGAGCGATAAATACGCCAACATCGATCAGATGTATGCGCGATGGGTAAAACGGTATGGATGAGTTTCGCTTTATTGACCGCAGTGACTCAAATGCCGAAAAATATACCCTTCGCCAAAAGCTTTTTCATACCCAAGAGGTTCAGCCCCTTTGGGTCGCCGATATGGACATCGCTACCCCTGAGTGTGTTATCCACGCGGTTCAAAAGAGACTTCTTCATCCGATACTCGGGTATGAGATCATGAGCGATAGCGCCTACGAAGCGCAGATTGAGTGGGTGCGGGAGCATCACGGCTTTACGATACAACGTGAATGGCTGAGCTACTCCCCCTCGGTCGTCGCCTCGATCGGGTGTGCGATCCGTGCATTCAGTGAAGAGGGCGATGAGGTGATCGTTATGGACCCCGTCTATCCTCCGTTTTATGGCATGGTGAGGGATAATAACCGCTCTTTGCTTCTTCATCCGTTGAAACAAGACAATACAGGAATCTACCGTTTTAATATCGAGCGCCTTAGAACGCAAATTACACCGAAAACTAAACTGCTATTGCTCTGCTCTCCCCATAATCCGATCGGGCGGGTATGGAGCCGTGATGAGCTTTTAGCGTTGGGAGAATTGTGTTTGGAACACGGTATTGTGATTATCAGCGATGAGATTCACTCTGATATTGTTTTTGCCCCTCATGCGCATATCCCGATCGCATCATTATCTTTGGAATTGTTAAACAATACGGTGACACTGATAGGACCGGGGAAAACCTTTAATATGGCAGGATTTTCGATTTCTACCGTTTGTATCGCTTCGGATGAACTACGCGCACTCTATGAAAAAGAGGCGCATCGTGTCCACTTCGGTGATGGTGCGGCGCTCTCTCATGTAGCGTTTGAAACCGCTTACACCGAGGGTGGCGGGTGGCATAAAAAACTTTTAGCACATCTAAACGCGAATGCTCAACTCATTGAGACGTGGGTGGCAGAACACCCTGTGATTCAATGTCGAATTCCAGAAGCAACCTATTTGGCATGGCTCGATTGCAGAGCTTTAGGGTTGAGTGATCGAGAGCTACGGGAGTTTTTTGTCCAAAAAGCGGGACTTGGGCTTAGCCCGGGACTCAGCTTTGGTAAAGAGGGGTCAGGGTTTATGCGGCTCAATTTCGCCGTCTCTTCTTCGGTACTCATGGATGCGTTGGATCAGTTGGATAAGGCTTTGAATGATTAAAAAAATCGAGCGTTTTATCCACAAGCATCACCTCCTGTCCTTGGCGAGTATGGGGGATCGGCTATGGTGCTGTTCGATGTTTTATGCGTATGATCCGCTAAGTGTATCGTTTATCGTCGCCTCGGATGAGACGAGTGAGCATATGAAAAATGTGGCTCAAAATCTCCATGTCGCCGGAACGGTAGCACTGGAGACCAAAACGGTAGGGAAAATACAGGGGATACAGTTTGTCGGGGTAATGGATAAAGCGGAAAAAAAAGCGCATGAACTTTATTTCGAAGCGTTCCCGTATGCGCGGATTATGAACCCGACCTTATGGGTTATACGCCTCGATGAGGTCAAAATGACCGATAACACCTTGGGCTTCGGAAAAAAGGTTACTTGGAAACGGGAGTTTTAGGGGTAAAATAACTGCACGGCGCTCCGCTGGAGTTTTGAACGACCATTGAGGGGATCATCTTTGCTTTAAAGCCATACGCTTTGCACCCGTGCGGTTGATGGGCTTCCCATGTGACAAAATAGTAGATACATCGATGACAGTTAATCTTTTGCATAGGTGGAATATTAGCGTATAATTGCACAGATTAAAAAGGATAACGATGAATAAACTGCTTTCAATGTTACAGCTTCAACAACAGCTAAATGATGCCACCAACGGAATCGGATGGGAACGCGGGACGACTAAAGAGGGAAAACGGATTAATTGGCGTCGTTGTATTTATATGGAGAGCGCTGAGATGATCGATTCGTTCGGCTGGAAACATTGGAAAAGTATTGCTCAGCCGACTGATTATGCAAACCTTCAAATCGAGATTGTCGATGTGTGGCATTTTGTGATGAGTTTGGTGCTCGAAGACGGTATTTACCGTGAAAATGAAACGCATGAGCAAATGGTAACTTGGATGGCTGAAACCAAAGGGTATGAAATGCTTTGTACACAAAGTGCACCTGCTTTTGCATCGGATGAAGCGTTGATGTTGAAAATCGAGACCATTATGCGACGCTCACTGGAACCGGCGATCAATGGAGATTTGGAAAAAATGGTCGATGATTTTTTCCGTCTTTCGGTGATGGGTGCGTTGAATCTCGATGAGTTGTACCGTCTATATGTCGGAAAAAATATCCTCAACCAATTCCGTCAGGATCATGGGTACAAAGAGGGGAGCTATATCAAAATCTGGAATGGCTTAGAGGATAATGCGGTGATGAAAAGTGCGTGGGAAACGAATCCCAATATGTCACCTTCTGAGCTGTACAGTGTTCTAAAAGAATCCTATCCTTCATAAATTTCTTTATATTCACCTTTCCACCGTTTATGGCACCAGAACCAAAGTTTCGGGTGCTCTTTAATCACCCGCTCCATTGCATTGACTTGTTGGATTGTCGCTTTTAAAATCGCCTCTTCATT
This sequence comes from Sulfuricurvum sp. RIFCSPLOWO2_12_FULL_43_24, assembly GCF_001829605.1. NCBI lineage: Bacteria > Pseudomonadati > Campylobacterota > Epsilonproteobacteria > Campylobacterales > Sulfurimonadaceae > Sulfuricurvum > Sulfuricurvum sp. RIFCSPLOWO2_12_FULL_43_24. Next base: position 27,033 of record NZ_MIBT01000086.1, read on the forward strand.
AATCCCCTCAACGTCGATCGGGTCTTCAAATGAAACGGTGTAATGCTTTTCATCCTCACTGATGATATAAACCCCGACGATGGGGACTTGAAATTTACTGGCTAAATGGGCTGCTGTGGAAGAGTGATAAGCGCTATGACCGAAGAAATCACCTTTCACCCCGTATTTCGCGTTACTGGCCTGATCGATCATCAGTAAAACGGAACCGTTCTTTTTGAGGGTTTTGGCCATATGTTTGAGCGCACCGTTTTTTTCTGCCAATTCCATCCGATGGTGGGAACGTGCTTCAAACAAATAGGGATCGAACTCACGACGGCTGAACCCTTTGTAAATCGAAGCAACGGGGGTGATAAGTGAGGAGAGTGCGGCACCGCCGAGCTCCCAATTTCCAAAATGGGCAGAGACAAAAATAATCCCTCTCCCTTGCGCTAAAACAGCATCCACTTTTTCGCGATTTTTGAACGTAACAACGGAAGCGATATCTTCGGCACTGTTTCGGCGATTCTCCATGGTTTGGAGCAGATTTAGAGCAAGATTTCGATAGCAATATCGCTCAATTTCCCCTTTTTCCGTATCGCTCAGGTTGTTGTTAAAGGCAAAGGCAAGATTTTGTTGAATAACTTGATTGCGTTTTGGTGCGAGTCGATGGGCGAGCGCGGACAAAGAGGTAAATACCCCTTTTCGCCATGACCTTGGTAATGCCATCAAAAAACTGTCCAAGAGTAGAAAGAGACGATATAGGAGCATTACAACAGTTCCTTGGCTTTTTGAAGTATGATTGAGGGGTCAATCTCTCGGATCGAAAAATCGTTGCGGTTAATCTTTAAAATATTGACTGATGAGGGGGATTTGATTCCGATATTGAGTGCGGTCGGGAAAATCATCCGTTCATTCGTAGGGCCGAAGAGGGTAATGGAAGCTTTGTTCATCCCCCAAGCCATATGGGTCGGACCCGTATCGTTTCCGATCGTGAGATCGCAATGTCCGATGAAGCTAACCAGCTCCCGTAGTGACATTTTTGGAGCTATAAACGCATTCGTGGAATTCGCAGCGATCCATTGGGCATCATGGTATTCTGCTTCACTCCCCCAAATCAGATGACATGGATAGGGTAAGTTCTCACAGAGGGTTAAAAAATGCTCTTTGGGATAACATTTACTCGGCCAGGAAGCACCGATAACGCAGGCAATGTTTTTTTCACCCTTTAGGCACTCAGGTTTACTCTGGAGGACGAAAAGGGGCTTTTTATCCAAAATGTCGTTTTCATCGTAAGTAATCTTGAGTGCTTCCGTAATGACGAGTACATTGCGTTTGATAACATTCATCTCATAAGCGATTGCAGAGGTTGTATCGTAAAAACTTGTGGCAAATTTTTCTCGTACACTGTTGCGATCGAAGCCGTGTACCCTCCCTTGGATAAAAGAGGTCACAATGGCCGATTTTAGGAGTCCCTGCGCATCGATGATATGATCATAGGTTTGACGTGATCGAAGGTTGCGGATGGTCTCTCTAAGGAGTAAAAAACTTTTTGTTTTTTTGATCCGTTTTATGGGAACACTGATCACTTCATGGAGAAGGGGATGGTTGTTTAAAATGGGTGCAAATGCCTCTTCGATGTACCAATCGATAAGCGCATCGGGATAATGTTTATGGATGATTTGTAAGACTACTGCAGTGTTGACAATATCGCCAAGCGCGCTAAGTCGAACAATAGCGATACGGATTTGAGGTGAATTCATAAGCGTAACTATAGCGCAACTAAGCTACAATATACTCTATTTTATACACTAAATGGAACAAAGCCCCCTTTAGCTACGCATGAGACTTTAGCACTAAAGTTGCTTCAAATGAGGCACGATTTTTAAGAGGAGATTAGAGTATGGTCATACAAGATATTCAGCAATATGCAGAAATCCGCCCGAAAGCGCGAGCCTATTTTTGTTATCTGTTTCACAAAAATCTTCCCAATCATCTCCCCTCTGTTTCGGTTGAGACATTAACGGCACGTTTACTTAAAATCCGAGGTGATTTAAAAGGGCTTGAAGCAGCCTATTTGCTAGATGCCAAAGGGAATCAAGTTTCTCCTACCTATCTCAAAAATGGGAAAACAGAGGAAGATATTGGAGAAAATCGCTCAACCCGTGCCTATTATTATCGTGCGATGCATGAGCGCCGATGTACGATTACCGATCCTTATCCATCCCTTTTAAACGATGAACTCACGGTTACCGCGTCTGAACCGATTTTTGATGAGAATGGTGAAATTGTTTATGTCGCCTGTATCGATCTTCCTCTTTCGGAAGTGCTTCGTATCGCCCATCCGCTTGCTTCTGAAACGGCTGCGGGGCGTTTTTTTAAAATTGTTTACGCTATTTTTTCTATTGCATTGGCGTTTGTCGCATTGCTTCTTTTTGTCAAAGGGATTGAAGGATTTTTAGCGTATGGTTTGGGTCACTATGAGAGAATCGAAATAAAAGATATTTTTGAAGCGACTATTCTCTTGACCCTTTCGTTAGCAATATTTGATTTGGTCAAAACTCTTTTTGAAGAAGAGGTTCTGGGGAGAAGCAAAAAAGATCCTGCATCCGACATTCATAAAACGATGGTGCGGTTCTTGGGTTCGATCATCATCGCCCTCTCCATTGAGGCATTGATGCTGGTTTTTAAATTTGCGATGACTGCACCGGAGATGCTCATTAATGCAATTTATATTATTGGAGGGGTAGCTATTCTTATCATCAGTTTAGCGATTTATATCCGCTTTACCCACGAAAAGGAGCGTTTATGATAGCCATTGTTGACTACAACATGGGAAATTTAGCGAGTGTTAAAAATGCATTCAATCTTCTCGGAGAAGAAGTGGTCGTTGAATCCGATCCACACAAACTCAAAAATTACGATCGGATTATTCTCCCGGGTGTCGGAGCCTTTGGGGATGCTATGGAACATCTCAAAGATCGCGGGATGGATCAGGCCGTGAGCGAATATGCACAAAGCGGTAAATATTTATTGGGTATTTGTCTGGGGATGCAGTTATTGTTTGAATCAAGCGAAGAGTTTGGTATCTCTGAGGGGCTAGGGCTGATAGAGGGTCGTGTCGTTGCCTTTGATACCAGCCGTTTTCCTACACCGCTGAAAGTTCCCCACATGGGATGGAATCGGATGTTTACTCAAGAACATCCTCTTTTTCAAGGGTTGGATGAAGCACATTATCTCTATTTCGTCCACTCCTATCATGCACTATGTTCGAATGAAGCGGATAGTATCGGGGAATCGGTTTACGGATACCGTTTCACCAGTGCGGTTGCTCATGATAATGTGATGGGGATACAGCCTCACCCTGAAAAAAGCCATCAAAACGGCTTGAGTATTCTTAAAAACTTTATTAACCTCTAAAGGATTTCATTTTATGACTATTTTTCCAGCGATCGATCTCAAAGACGGCAAAGCGGTACGTCTGACCAAAGGGCTTATGGAGAGTGCAAAAATCTACTCCGACACACCATGGGAATTGGTGAAAACATTTGAAGAGATGGGTGCCACATGGGTTCATCTGGTCGATCTAAACGGCGCGTTTGCGGGAGAACCGAAAAATTTGGATCAAATTCGTGCCATTCGCGAAAATTGTAATGTGAAACTTCAGCTCGGCGGCGGTATTCGTGATGAGGCAACCATACAACGTTATTTGGAGTTGGGGATCGATCGTCTTATTTTAGGCTCTATCGCGTTGCGTGATCCCGAATTCGTTAAATCAATGGCGGCTAAATATCCTATCGTTGTCGGGATCGATGCGATCGATGGGTATGTAGCGGTTGAAGGATGGGGTGAAGTGAGCACCATGAAAGCGACCGATTTAGCCCGTGCTTTTGCGGATGCGGGTGTGGAAGCGATTATTTGCACCGATGTCGGACGGGACGGGACCCTGAGCGGGGTGAACGTTGAATTTACTCTTGAGATAGCGAGAGCTTCAGGAATACCGACGATTGCCAGCGGCGGGGTTAAAGACGGCAGTGATATTGAAGCGTTGCTTCAAAGCGGTGAAGTTGCGGGCGTGATTATTGGAAAGGCCTTTTATGAGGGGAGAATAGACCTCAAAAAATTTCTTTAAACTTACCGCAAAGATGGATAGGTTATCATTGGGATATTTATTCTGTTTAGTAAGAATTGACAAAAGGACGTACTTTGAAATTATTGGTTGTAGATGATAGTTCGACAATGCGCCGTATCATCAAAAATACACTTTCACGACTTGGTTATGAAGATGTTTTGGAAGGTGAAGACGGACTTCAGGGATGGGGTGTTCTTGATGCTAACGCTGATATAGGAATGTTGATTACCGACTGGAATATGCCAGAGATGAATGGATTGGAATTGGTTAAGAAAGTACGTGCTGATTCACGTTTCGCAGACCTTCCGATCATTATGGTTACCACAGAAGGGGGGAAAGCAGAAGTTATTACTGCCCTTAAAGCAGGGGTTAACAACTATATTGTTAAACCGTTCACTCCTCAAGTTTTGAAAGAGAAACTTGCAGCTGTTCTTGGTACTGAGGGTTAATGCAAGATCACTATTACATGTTGGTGGTGAAGCCATCATCGCATATAGAACTTTTTAGCGATTTTTTAGTTGACGTTCTTCCGGTTGGTTTTGAAGAGATTGATGAGGGATTTATCATCCGTAGCGAAGAAGACCTTGAAACGGTTATGTGGGGAATCGGGCAGTTCGCAGAAGCCCTCCAGCGGGCATTAGGGGAAGTTATTGATGTCGAAATGGAACTCAGCAAAGAGAAAAACGATGATTGGATCGCGCAATATCAGCAAGGGATTACTCCGATCGAAATAGAACCGTTTTATATCCATCCAACATGGGAAGAGCCTCGTGAGGGGATGTTGAACATCGCAATCGATCCGGCTTTGGCATTTGGAACCGGTCATCACCCGACTACCGCTTCGTGCCTGCGAGGAGTTGCTAAATACGTCAAAGAAGGCGATATTGTTATGGATGTCGGATGCGGCAGCGGGATTTTAGCGATTGCGGCGATTAAAAAAGGTGCCGTTGTCGATGCGTGTGATACCGATCCTTTATCCGTTGAAAATGCCATCGTCAATGCCGAACAAAACTCTATTGCTTACCGCCGTTTGTGGGAAGGTCCAGTCCAAGAGAGTGATGAAAAATATGATGTTATTATCGCTAATATCGTTGCAGATGTCCTTGTTTTTATTGCGAGTGATCTTAAAAAACGGTTACGCGAAGGGGGAGTTTTAATTCTCTCAGGGATAATGGACAAATATGAAGATAAAGTTTTACGTGCATACAAAAGCTTTGACTTGACAGAGCGTCTTGTGGAAAACGAATGGGTAACGCTTGTCGTAACCCAAAAAGGAAATGAATAATATGGCTCAAAACGAATCGAATCCGAATCCCGATAAAAACGGTAATTTTTTTAACAAAAATCCTTTAATCACTTTTGCTATTTTTTCAATTGCGGTTATTATCCTTTTTAAAGCGGTTATTGGGGATGAAAATGAATTGGCCGGGAAAATTAACGGTCAAAACGTTACCCGTACTCAAGAGATAAGTTATGCTGATCTCAAACGTCTTATCCAAGACAAACAAGTTGAGAAAGTATCGATCGGACAAACCTATATCCGAGCTATCGGCAGTGACGGAGAAGGAAAAGTCGCCTATACGACCCGTATTGTCGGGCCGGATACGACGCTTATTCCGCTTCTTGATGAAAAACGGATCAACTATGTCGGATTTTCGGAGAGTAATTGGTTTACCGAGATGTTCGGATGGTTATTCCCCTTTTTAATCATCATTGCTATTTGGATGTTTTTTGCGGGACGAATGCAAAAGAGCATGGGTGGCGGCATTTTGGGTATGGGTAATTCCAAAAAATTGATTAATTCTGAAAAGCCTAAAACCAAATTTGATGATGTTGCGGGCGCTCAAGAAGCAAAAGAAGAGGTGTTGGAAATCGTTGATTTCTTGAAGTCACCGGATCGCTACGTTGAACTCGGAGCTAAAATCCCTAAAGGGGTATTGCTCGTCGGTAGTCCGGGTACGGGTAAAACATTATTGGCCAAAGCGGTAGCGGGAGAAGCGGAAGTACCGTTTTTCTCTGTATCGGGATCAAGCTTTATCGAAATGTTTGTGGGTGTCGGTGCGGCGCGTGTTCGTGATTTGTTTGAACAGGCCAAAAAAGATGCGCCCTCTATTATTTTTATCGATGAGATTGATGCCATCGGTAAAAGCCGTGCGGCCGGAGGAATGATGGGGGGGAATGATGAGCGTGAACAAACCCTCAATCAACTTCTTGCCGAGATGGACGGTTTTGGAACCGATACACCGATCATTATTTTAGCGGCTACGAACCGTCCTGAGATTCTCGACCCTGCATTGCTGCGTCCGGGTCGATTTGACCGACAGGTTTTGGTCGATAAACCCGATTTCCAAGGTCGTATTGACATCTTGAAAGTACATGCCAAAGGGGTTAAGCAAGACGCCGATGTCGATCTCGAAGAGATTGCCCGGTTAACCGCAGGTCTTGCCGGAGCTGATTTAGCCAATATCATCAATGAAGCGGCATTGTTGGCCGGACGTAAAAGCCAAAAAACGGTACGTCAAGCCGATATGCGCGAAGCGGTAGAACGTGCGATTGCAGGACTGTCGAAAAAGAGCCGCCGTATTGATGAAAAAGAGAAACGTATCGTTGCTTATCATGAAAGCGGACATGCGTTGCTGGCTGAGACGACGAGAGGAGCCAAAAAGGTTTCTAAAGTTTCGATCGTCCCTCGTGGTTTGGCGGCATTGGGCTATACGCTCAATACTCCGGAAGAGAACAAATATCTCATGCAGCGTCATGAACTAATCGCTGAAATCGACGTATTGCTCGGAGGGCGTGCGGCAGAAGAGGTCTTTATCGGTGAAATCTCTACGGGTGCTGCAAACGATTTGGAGCGTGCTACGGACATTCTCAAAGCAATGGTACAGATGTACGGTATGAGCGATGTTGCAGGATTGATGGTATTAGAACGTCAACGCAGTACTTTCTTGGGCGGCGGAATGACTCAGGCCAAAGAATACAGTGATAAAATGGCTGAAGAGATGGATAACTTCATCAAAACAACATTGGCTGAGCGTTACATTGCGGTCAAAAATCGCTTGGAAGAGTATCATGATGCCATCGAGAAAATCGTGGAACTTTTGTATGCAAAAGAGAATATTAGCGGTGATCAGGTTCGTGCAATAATTGAAACTTTTGAAATCGAGCATAATGTCGAAACGAAACTCGAACCGCGTAAAGAGATACCTTCGAGTAAAAAAATTGTTATTGACGAATAAGGAGTACTAGATGAGCGTTCAAACCGATACCTTTATCCTCTCAAGCCGAGGTTGGCTACTTACCGGCGTAATTGGCGCTCTTTTTTTATTCTTTACGATGACTGCTTTACACTTGTTCCAATTTATTACCGGGGGCTTACTGCTTGCAGTCTTGGTGATTTTTCGTAATCCTGAGCGTAATACGTCTGAAACAGAACAAGACAGTGTTATCAGCAGCGTTGATGGTATTGTGCTATCGATCGAAGAGACAATGGTTGATGAGCATAAGATGACAAAAGTAACTATTATGAATTCGTTGTGGGACGTCTCGATGCTTCGTGCTCCGTTTGATGGTGTGGTGGAAGGTTTTAAGATTCGTCACGGTGCTTCTTTACCGCTTTATAATCCCCTTTCCGATACGCTGAATGAAAAAGCGGTCATCTCATTTCGATCCACAAAAGGGGACGAAATCTATATTGAGCATCTTAGTGAGCAAAGCTGTTTCCCTATCGGGATTGAGTTGGAAAAAAGCCAAAAATTCAAAGAGGGTGCTCGTTATGGTTTTTTAGCCAAAGGGCGCAGCGTTATTTATCTTCCTGAAAATACCCGTATCTCGGTGAATGCCGGTACTTCTGTTCGAGCCGGTGAGAGTGTTATCGGATATCTAAACGCCGCGTAATCCGATGCGCCAAGCTCCTCCGCCCATCGCCTATCTTCTCCCCAATCTTTTTACCGCTGCTTCTATTTTTACCGGATTTTATGCGATTGCATTGGGGCTTGAAGGCTCTTTTGTTTCTGCCGCTTGGTTTATCTTTTTAGCGTTGATTTTTGACGGTCTAGACGGACGTGTAGCGAGAATGACGAATACGGCAAGCCATTTCGGTGTCGAGTTTGATTCGTTGGCGGATATTGTCGCATTTGGGGTTGCCCCTGCACTGCTCTTATATCTGTATGTGGGTGAAACGTATGGACGGACAGGTATTGTTGTGAGTGCTTTGTTTATTATTTTCGGTGCGGTGCGTCTTGCCCGATTTAATGTCACAACCTCACGAATTGAACCGAGTGTTTTTATCGGTCTTCCGATCCCGACAGCTGCCATTATGATTTCTATTGCTGTTATATTATTAGAACAATACCCTGCTTTTGTTGGATTGAAGGTTTTTACTCTGCCGTTAGCTGTTGTTTTATCGATCTTGATGGTGAGTAATATCCGCTATCCCAGCTTTAAAAAAATGAATTTTAAAACATTTCATTTCATGCGCTTTCTTGTAGGTTTGATTGTTGTCGCTTTGGGGGTATTTATCTATCCGATTGAGGCTCTGGCAATATTAGCGGCAGGGTATTTGATGTATGGCCCGCTGCGCGCCTCTTTTTATCTGCTAAGACGTCTTATTTACAGAGGGTGATATTTAAGGGGCTCATTTGCGAGTTTTTCGGTATCAATCCCAAAATCAAAATAGCGAGAGACAAATCCCGTATTTCCCATTTTACTGAGATGGACGATTGCTCCGGGGTTGTTTCGGATTTGCATGTATAAAATTGAGAGGGCATAGCGGCTCTCTAAATAGGCAGGATTTTTCATTTTAGCGAGTTCCAGAAGGGTGATCGCATTTTCATAATGTTCTGCTCCGATAGAAGCACATGCACCCATAAAGAAAATATGTTCATCGCGGATTTTATGGGTATCGATTAACTGATTGTACAGGGTGTAAGATTTTTCAAAATCTTGATTGTAGAAATAGGCTTGAGCAAGGGCTTCTATAATATCAACCGTATGATCGGTCGTGGTTTGAAGTTTATCTTCAAGGCGTTGAATAAGAGGAGTTAGTTGACCGGTCATGGCGGCCATAAGAACAGCTTTGTCACGGGTTATTTGCGGGCCGAAATAGAGATCATCATAACGAAATGACTGCTTTTTTAGATAGTTCATTGCCGATGATGCGAATGCTTTTGGTTTTTGTTCTTTAAAATGGGTATCGATTACCATGAGGTGAGGGAGAATATCATTCGGTTGGAGAATAGCTAGCCGTTTGGCATCCTTACGGGCAATATCGTCTCTTCCGACTTCGGGTGCGATTGCGATTTGAAGCGCAAGATAAAGAGGGCGTTCTTTATAGGTGTTCTCTAGCCATTTACCGGCTCCTTGGAAATTATTCTGGGTAATTTCGAGCATGGTACGATAGAGTGTAAACTCTTCCTTTTCCGGTTCTTGTGCCAGATTGTCTTTCAGGATAGCAATGAGCTTTGGATTGCTTTTTCCGATCATTTCTGCACTCATAATTGCAAAAAGACCGGACATATAATTGTTCGCATCGAGATGATAAGAACGTAGAAAGTGCTCATACGCTTTTGCATTATTACCAAGCTGTGCATAGGTTAAAGCCAAATTGTAGTGTAAAATCGAGTGCTGAGGATTACGTTTTAAGAGTTCTTGAAGTTGTTCATTGGAGTCACGAAGACGAGAACTGAGCGCTTTTTGGATTGCAAGGGCAATGCCGTAATCGACGCTCGAAGCACGGCTGCTTTTTTGGAGGTACTCTTTGGCACTGCTAATGTCATCGATATAAATATTGGCATTCCCTTTACGGATATAGTTGATGGTTTGATCTGCATTGTATATTTTATAAGGGGCAAAATAAAAGAGATTTTGATAGATTTTAGCGCGATTACTCTGTGTGCGATCGCGATAAAAGTGCTGAATATCGTCGGGATTAAAGAGAGATGATTTTAGGAATACATGGAGGGGATAAGGGGTATAAACCTCTTTAGGGTAGGTATCGGTAGTTTGTCTGATCAAGTTCCCGGCACTTTCATGTTGACCGGATTTTAGATAAACAAAGGACAAAGCAAGCTGTTCTTGAATCGGTTTATTACTTTGAATAATCGCATCACTCAAATATTTTTGAGCCGAGGCTAAATCACCGATATTGGCATACATAAGCCCTAAAGAAAAAGAGTCATCTTCTTCAAATGAATTTCTTACGGAATTGATCGCATCTTCAAAACTTCCAAAAAGAGCATTGATCTTAGCGCGTAATTTGTTTTGTGTCCCGATATATTCATCGGTCGTCGGATGTTTTAGAGAACTCAGTGCTTCGAGGTAATTGCCTTTGTAATAGTTGATAAGAGAATAATAATACGAATACATCGGCGAATTGCTCTCTTGCGGGAGATACGTTTGTGCCATATTGATGTAGGTATTGAAATCAGATTCTTGTTTTAGATAGAGACAACATACTGCGGCATTGATCGCACTGACACATCGGTTTTCACCGTTCTCAATCGAGCGTTTGAAATTTTCCAGAGCCCCTTCAAATTCCCCCTCTTTGAGTTGGACAACACCGAGATTGTATTGGGAGATAGCTTCGGAATAAAGGGCGATTTTTTCATACAGTTTGAGTGCTTCATTTTGATTGCCGTTGGCGTAGAGATAGTTAGCCCGTTCAATCATATTTTCAAGTTCACTGGGCTCCATAAGAGGTTCTTCTTCCGGAATATGTCCGGCAATAGGCTTTTCGAGAGAGGCATTGGTATCCTCCGAATGTCCGGAGAAGACAAAAACCAATCCCCCCCCGATTGAGAGGAGGAGAACTAGAGCACCTGCGGCAATAATGATAAGCTTTTTATTTTTTAAAAAACTTGGTTTTTCATCCGAAGGTGTTTCAGACGCATCAGACGTTTTTTCGACGCCGGCAGCATCCGATTCTTCGATGATGATTATCTCTTCTTGCTCTTCAGCCATAGCCTCTCTTTATTTCGGTTAGAGATATTTTTGGAGTACAGCAGGGATGATGATACTGCCGTCTTCTTGTTGGAAATTTTCCATGATAGCTATCATCGTCCGTCCGACCGCTAAACTTGAACCGTTGAGGGTATGGGCGAGGATATTTTTTCCCTCTTCTTTGTAGCGGATCTTCGCACGGCGGGCTTGGAAATCACGCGTGTTGGATACCGAGCTGATTTCACGGTAGGTATTTTGTCCCGGAAGCCACACTTCCAAATCGACAGTACGCGCCGCACCAAAACCTAAATCACCGGTACAGAGGGTGACGAGGCGGTGTGGAAGTCCGAGCGCGGCAAGCAGATCGGAGGCACACGCCACCATCTCTTCAAATACGGCGTCACTTTGATCCGCACGGGTGATGGAGACCAGTTCGACTTTGTGAAACTGATGCTGACGGATCATCCCGCGCACGTCACGTCCGCCGCTTCCCGCTTCTTTACGGAAACATGAGGTGTATCCCGTCATTTTGATCGGCAATTCGGCACCGTTTAGGATTTCGTCTTGGTAGAGGTTGGTGAGAGGTACTTCCGCCGTCGGGATCAAATACAACTCTTCATCCTCGACTTTGAACAAATCATCTTCGAATTTCGGAAGCTGACCCGTCCCCTCCAACGCACGGCGATTCACGAGCATCGGAACGCTGTACTCTTCAAATCCGCGCTCGCGGTTGAAATCGAGCATAAAGTTGATAAGGGCACGCTCTAAACGGGCACCCATCCCCCCAACAACGCTGAAACGGCTTTTGGCGAGTTTGACACCCTTCTCAAAATCGATCCAGCCGTTAGCTTCGGCGAGTTCCCAGTGCTCTTTTGGGGTAAACGTGAATGTTGGAGGGGTAAGGACTTTAGCGATCTCGATATTGTCGTTTTCGTCTTCACCGTCGGGAACATCCGCATCGGGGATATTCGGAACACGCATGATGATCGCATCGAGAGCTTCTTCGGCGGAGCGTTGCGTATCGAGAAGATCGTTAAGGGTTACTTTGTTCGCATCGACTTCGATTTTCAACTCGTCGGTGCTTTTTCCCTCTTTTTTGTGTTGACCGAAAAGGCGGCTCAATTCGTTTTGTTTGGCTTGCAGCGTTTCGTAAGCGAGTTTGGCACTTTTGAGGGTTTCGTTAGCGGATTTGAGTTCAGCAATTATTTCAGATGATACTTTTTTGCGCATCAGCGCTGTTGCGGTTTCGTCAAAATTTTTCTGGAGAAGTTTTACATCGATCATAAAGGGTCATTCCTGCGATTAAATAATGATCGATTATAGCCAAAAGAGGCTGAAATTAGGTCAA
>NZ_MIBT01000087.1:0-46223 GCF_001829605.1 Sulfuricurvum sp. RIFCSPLOWO2_12_FULL_43_24
ATACGTGCATAATGGTGATGTGCACCCTCTGAATAACATGGATGATTGTGTATCTTCGCTTGAATATCTTCGGGCATAAAAGATTCATTTCCGCTTGAGGAACAACTCATAATAACTCCTTTTAAGTGTCATTCAATGATTCTCAACCTCATCCGGCGGCAACCATTTTCTAAATAGGGTTAATGCAATGAATGTTCTATGGTTTTAAAAAGGGGATTTAAACAAAATGTGACGTTTTTGTAGGAGGTATAACCGAAGCGTACAGAGATTACGTTTCGATTGTCGGTTGAGGGGTTGAAAAGAGGTAGCCTTGCGAATAATCAACACCGAGACTTATCAACGTTGTGAGGATTGCTTCATCTTCAACAAATTCGGCAATGGTCTTGATCCCTTTTTTACGTGCGAAAAACAGAATACTTTCCACCGTCAAAAGATGATCTGCATCATTATTGATGTTTTTAATGAGCGAACCGTCAATTTTAATATAATCAATATCGAGTTTGCTTAAATAGCTAAAATTCGAATACCCTGTACCAAAATCATCAATTGCGATCTTACATCCGTAGTGTTTGAGTGTTTTAATAAATTCTGCAACTTCATCAAAATTTTCAATCCCCTCAGATTCGACGATTTCAAAAACTACTCTATTGGAAGCGGATGAGTGTTCCAGCGTATGGTACAAAAGGATTCGTGTTTCATCGTTAATAATATCTTGAAGGGTCAGATTGAGTGAAAATTCATAGTCACTCTTTTCAAAAACAGCAAAGGTTTTTCTAATCATAACGCGTGTCAATTGATCGTAAAGTTTCGATTTTTTCGCATGCTCCAAAAACCAAAACGGGCTTAATACACTGCCGTCTTTTTCAATCAGACGGACAAGAGCTTCATATTTCATAATACGGCGGGTTGTGTTATCAACAATCCCTTGAAAATACGGCACAATCCGATCTTCTTCAATTGCCGATTTAAGCTTGGTCATCATCCAAATATTGTTTCGGTTCTTTTCACTCAAGGTTGTATTATCATTAAAAAATATCAGTTTGGAACGTTGTTCTTTAGCCTCTTTTAGGGCCATGTGCGCCAAATTATAGACATCGGAGTATATAGCATGCGCTACTCCGCACGTAACATTGAGCGTATGTTCGTATCCGGCAACAGAATATTTAAAATTTTCAAGCATGTTCAGATGATCGAGGACATAATCTCGCAATGCATCATCAAACTTTTGGTTAATACAGATGATCGCAAACTCATCTCCGCTGATCCGATAGAGATACTCGTGTTCTGTCATCTCACGCAAACGATTGGCAAACGATTTGAGCAGCTGATCTCCCACTTCATAGCCGAAGTAATCATTAATATTCGAAAAACGGTCAATATTGAGCAACACTAAGGTCACTTCTTGATTTTCACTTTCCAAATCATTTAACAATGCCGTTCTATTCTTTAATCCGCTCAAGGTATCTAGTAGCTGACGCTGGATAATTTGCTCTTTAGTAATGAGTTCCGTCACATCAACACGAGCTGCAATATACTCGACAATCTGACCCGCATCATCAAATATGGGGGCAATAACGGTTTTAACGTAATACGATTCGCCGCTCTTCGAGAGATTTTGAAAGGTCTCTTTCCACACCTTGCCTGATTGAATCGTTTCCCATAAATCTTTAAAGAGTTCAGGAGAGGTATCAGGATGACGCACCAAATTATGGTTTTTACCGATCAGTTCTTCACGCCGATAACCTGAAATAAAGCAAAAAGCATCATTGACATAGGTAATGATTCCTTTGGCATTTGTCTTTGAGACAATTGAGCTTTGATCAAGCACCATTTTATATTGATCGAGAATTTTAATGCTGTCGTTGAGTTCATTCTGCGTCGTATTGACCAAATGGGTCAATGATTTGAGCATCGTATGGCGATATTCCCGCTCTTTTATATCCACTAGGCCAACGTCCTTACGGGTAGATTCGCGTAGAGAAATCGTCGTGGTGGTAATGTTAAGAAGCTGATTGCCGTGCGGTGAATGAAAAAACTCTCCATAGGTAAAAAACCCGCTCGTCGGGGCTACTTCGTTGATCAAACCAAACTCGTAATTTAACTGATCTTTTAAAAAAAGTTTTCGTACCGAGCATGAGTAAATAAAGATCGCTTCCGGTTCACACAAGGCAACTGATTTCTGGATCTCAGAAGCATGGTTAAGAATATCTTCGACATTCCCGATTGCAAAATGAACTTTATCTCCATTACAAAAATGTCCGGCATACACAAAACCGCCATTTTCGCTACGAGCTACAATCGAGCGGGCAATCTGGACACCGTCTTCAATCTTAATGAGGGGAAACTCTATCGCGCTTGCCGGAATACGTGCAACCGTTTCGGAACCCAGATAGTAGGTGTAAAGTTCTTCCACCGCTCTACCGTCAATCTCATAAATAATGTTTTTATCCGCTTTTGTCACTTCCATCTCTTTACCGATCGCTGACCAATGAAGGGAATAGGCATTATGCACTTCCAAGACATCGCTATCCAATACAGCGATTGCTATCCCGGACGAATGGAGAGAACGTCCCTCAAAAATACGGGTATTTTGAAACGTTAGATCATCTCCGGCATTCCCTCCTGCGACTATTACATCACTGCGGACTGACGTAAAGCCGTTTAAAAAAGATTCTGCATCGCCGCCGATCCCTTCCGCAAAAGCAATACACAATTTGGTACGATCACTAACAATTTTCTTTGCCGCTTGGATACCCTGATCAAAATCTAAATGGGGAAAATAGTAGGTTGAGACATCTGTCGCTTCGAACTGAGAAAATGCGATTACAATCTCATTGGAGCTCATCTCACCGTTCATGATCTCACCGGCCGTAGTTGAGCCGATCAAGCGTGAATTCGGGAGGGTATCTAGGATGATATTTACCACGGATTGGATGAGTAAAGTATCCATATTGCCGCTAAAAAGCTGTACAAAAAGTACTTCATCACCCTTAAATGTCTCCGAAATAAACCTCTTTAGGGCTTCAGAACTTTCATATCTGTGGTTCATTAACCGCATCCGTACTCCACTGATGAATCATTATCTTTTATTCTAATACGATCTAACTGAATTTCTCTCTTTTGTTCCACCCTCATGCATGGAGTGTTCTCACACCCATATTATCAGAATAAAAATTGCATCTAATGTTTAAATATTAGGAGCCTTATCATGATGGTAGCTATACCGATGGATGCGATGACACGTGTTTATCACTATAATCCCTGTAGTGCAACCATGTTTGCATTGTATGAGGTTTCCGGTGATCGTAAAGACATTCGTTACCGTTTTGTCGGAATGCGTCTGAATCCGTGGGAAAGACATGAGGGGCAGATGGTACGTGATCCGAAAATGAAAGCATGTGCCTGTGAAAGTGACCTATCTCAAAATCCTCAACATATCAGTGAACATTACGCTCTTCTTGAAGTGATCGGCAAGTGTGATTATCTGATTGTCGATTTGTACTGCCTCAATACCCTCTATGCGATGAAAAATGTTGGAATCAAAATCCATAAAATCCCTCCGTTTGTCAAAACAGCCGAAGAGGCCATCAATCACTTCGCCATCGGAACAGAAATTGCCGAGCATCTGCGATACGTTCATCCTGCATAATAACCACTATTGATAGTTAAATTCCAGAAAAATACGTTATTATAGAATCGCCTAAATAGTGTAATAAAGGGGGGATGATTAATGAACTTTTTAGATTTTCCTGAATTTAATTCATCCGATTCTCTCCCCTCAACGCAATCACTCCTCTCTTTTCCTGAACTTCAAAAAGCGTATCATGAAAAACAATTTATTGACTATATGCTAAATCACATCAACACTCTCATTTTTGTCGCTGATGAAGATTCCCATTTTGTCTTTGTTAATGATACTGTTGTCGACAAATACGGTTTTACCCGTGATGAACTCCTAAAAATGTCCGTCAGCGACATTGATATCAATGTTACTCAGAGTGACTATTCGACCTTTTGGAAAGAGCTTGTTCAGAAAAAAACTATGCAGCTTCACAGTATCCACAAAGATAAATTCTGGAATCTTTATCCGGTATTAATACAGACCCACTACATCGAATATGGAGGAAAAGCCTATGTTTTTGGTGCGGTTGAAGATGAAAGCTACATCCAAAACCTTCTCAATGCTCACAACGGATTTATTATCTTAACCGATGGAAAAAAACTGGTAATGGGCAATACAGGTATGATCTCTTTTTTCGGTTATCCAGATTTCCTTACCTTTATCAGTGAGCATAAATGCATTTGTGAGTTTTTTATCGAAGAAGAAGGTTTTATCTATCATCAGCCAACATGGATTGAAGAGGTCAAACAAGCTCAGGAACATGATGCCAAAGTCAAAATAAAAAATCCCCTGACTAACCAAGAACATATTTTTCTTGTCTGTGCTTCAGCCTTTGATGAGAGCCGTTTTCTCGTAACTTTTACCGACATTACCGAGTTGGAAACGTACAAAAATGAGCTTGAACGATTAGCGATTACCGATGGATTGACGTTACTTTATAATCGTCGTTATTTCAATGATATCATGCCCAGAGAGATCAATCGGGCTAAACGGAATAAACAGCAACTCGCTTTTATTATGCTGGACGTCGATTATTTCAAACGCTACAACGATCACTATGGGCATGCTAATGGCGATAATGTCCTCATCCGTATCGCGAGTACCATAGAATACTGTTTCAGCCGTGCCAGCGATTTTTGTTTTCGTCTGGGGGGAGAAGAATTTGGAATCATCTGTACCGGCAATACCCCCCAAGATGTCTATTCTCAAACAGAACAGCTTCGCCAAAATATCGAAGAACTGGCTATTGAACATAAAGGCAATAGCGCATCCTCTTATGCAACCGTATCAATCGGAATTGCATTTTGTGATGGAAACACTACCATGGAAATACTTTATTCGACCGCAGACGCTGAGCTCTATCGAGCGAAAGAGGCTGGACGCAACGGTATATGTCCGGTTCAACCCCTTCTTTAACGACTAATTTTTTTTAACTATTACATTTTTGTTTTTCTATCGACAAATAAGATAAAAATACTCCTATTTTTATCAAGAACACGAAATGCATTTCTCTGTTATATACCCAAAGAGGAGTCCGTTTTGCAGATTATCTACAACACTTCGACTGTCCGTTTAGAGGATATGTCACTCGATGTCGGTTATTGTAGTGAACGTGTTTCACTCAGTAATGGAGCAAATGAAACCTTCCCTATCGGTGGGCAAAACGGTACAACACAAATCTTAATTACTGCTCCTTTTATCGATGAATCACTCCTCTCTCAGATTAAAGAGCTTGATGAGCTTCTGAGTTTAAATGCATTAGGCGGGATAACCAAAGCCCTCATTGTTGCATCATCTAAACACACCAGTCCCCAGATGGAGGGATGGATGTTTGGAATCGATAGCGATGAAGCGTTCGGTGATTACTACGGTATTCGCTTGAGCGGTGATGAGCTTGAGGGTGAATTTGCCAAATCACTTTTCATCCTTTCAAAAGATGGAGCACTCTTTTACCACGAGATTCTCCCTGATTTATCAAAGCCTTTTTCACTGGACAAAGCGCTTACTAAAATCGTTGCAGCCATGAGCTGTTATACCGGAAAAGGATGCCACTAATGGACACACTATTTGAAACAATAAAAAAAGAGTTACGGAACCAAACTACCATCCCCTACTTCGGTTTGGGTGTGTTTGAAGGGATTATAACCAAGGAGGGTGAGGCAGTACCGCATGATAGCGATTCACTCATTTTAGCCATGAACGGCGGACGAGCAATGGCTCCGAGACTGATGTTCGAATACTCCCGTGCCGCAATGCATTTGGAACAACGTCGGGGAGTTGACTACATGACGCAGCTCATCAACCACATCTACACAAAAGCTTACGATCCGACACCTCTGCACAAAGTGATCAACGATATGCTGCCGCGTTATATCGTCGATACCAACCGTGATACCAAATTCCAAGAGCTGTTAGCCTATACGCCCCATTGTCTCATCGTCGGCAAATCGCGTATCATGGGAAATGACTACCGTTATGAAGTGTACGAATACGATGTCGAAAACCAAAAATACTTTTTGGTTGAAGAAGAGGTACTTGAAACCGCTCAAAAAATCCTCTTTAAACCGATGGGTTCACCTCTGCCGAACCCGAGTTTCGTCATCAGTGACGCCGATTATGTCGATTGGCTCACCGAGGCGATGGGCGGATTTGCCGTGCCGAAGGTGCTTAAAACGTATCGAAAAACCAAAAAATACCTCTTTTTAGGGACATCTTTCGACCGCGACACCGACCGTATGGTTGCCAACGAGCTAACACTTGATTTGGAAGGCGGATACGTCATCACCGATAAAGAGTTAGGGAAAAAAGAGAAAAAGTTCATCGACAAACATAACCTTGAAGTGATTCCTATGTCACTTCCTGAATTTATCAAAGCATTTATTTAAGGAGCTAAATATGCCAATGATACCTACCGTAAAAGATATTTCGCCTCGCGGAGAGCGTTATTTTGATCTGTTTTCCAAACTTTTAGGAGATCGGGTGATCGTTATCACCGAAGCGATCGATGATCATATGATGGGAGTTATCGTCTCTCAGTTGCTCTATCTGGAAGCAATGGATTCTGAAGAGCCTATCCATATGTACATCAGTTCACCGGGCGGGTCAGTGATGTCGGGATTAGCGATCCTCGATACGATGAATCTTATCAACGCTCCGGTTTATACTTATGCTATGGGAATGGTTGCTTCGATGGCAGCGGTGCTGTTTACGTGTGGGGACAAGGGTCACCGCTATATGCTCCCCAATGCCGAAGTGATGATTCATCAACCGCTGGGAGGTTACTCAGGACAAGCGAGCGATATCGAGATCCACACCAAACATATCCTCAATCTCAAACGCCGTCTCTATGTCATTCTCGCCGAAGCGACAGGAAAAAGTGCCAAAGTGATCGAAAAAGAGTCCGACCGTGATAACTACATGGAGGCCTCGCAGGCGATCGAGTTTGGTCTGGCGGATGAGATTCTTACCAAATTCAGTGCAAAGGATGTCTGATGAATACACCTGAAAAAATCTGCTCATTTTGCGGTAGAAAACAAAGTGAAGTGAAAAAAATGTTCTCTTCGGAGACGACTCATATCTGTAACGAGTGCGTCACAACCTGCTCTAGCATTTTGCAAAAAGAGGTTCGCTACGAACAACGCTCCGCAATGCAGCAACAGCTCCCGACACCGGAGAAAATCGTCGAATTTTTGGACAAATACATTATCGGTCAAGTGGACGCTAAAAAGGTCCTCGCCGTTGCCCTCTACAACCACTACAAACGGATCGAAAATCCGGTGTATAACAATGTCGAACTCGAAAAATCCAACATTCTCCTCGTTGGACCTACCGGAAGCGGTAAAACATTGCTCGCTAAATCACTCTCCAAGATCATGCAAGTACCGTTTGCCGTTGCCGATGCGACAGCGCTTACCGAAGCAGGATACGTGGGTGAAGACGTCGAAAGCATCCTCTCACGACTCCTCGCTGCGGCGAACTACGATATCGAACTTGCACAACGGGGAATCATTTACATCGATGAGATTGATAAAATCGCCCGCAAGGGAGAGAGTTCGACAATGGGACGTGACGTATCGGGTGAAGGGGTACAACAAGGATTGCTCAAAATCCTAGAAGGTGCCGAAGTTTATGTTCCGGTAAAAGGGAGCCGTAAAAACTCTACGACCGAAACCGTCCTCTTTAACACGTCACACGTTCTCTTCGTCTGCGGAGGTGCTTTTGTCGGACTTGTTCCCGATTCGCATACGAAAAAATCAAACAAAGTTGGATTCAGTAAAACCGCCGAAAAAGGTGAAGTCAAAGAGAAAAAAATCGATGCGAAAGCGTTGGTCCATTATGGGATCATCCCTGAATTTATCGGACGTATCCCCGTAGTCGCACAACTTCGCGAATTGACTAAAGATCAAATGGTACAGATTCTCCAAGAGCCGGACAACGCTCTCATCAAACAGTTCCAAGCGCTGTTTGATATGGACGGAATTGAACTCAACTTCGAGCCCAAAGCCCTCGATGCAGTAGCCCAAAAAGCGATCGACCGCGGTGTCGGTGCACGTGGACTTCGCAGCATCATCGAAGAGGCGATGTTGCCGTTGCAATTTAGCTGCCCGTCGAAAAAAGATCTCCAAAGTCTTACCATCACCGAAGCAGTGATCGAAGATCCGAATAATGAACCGATCTATGTATACAAAACAAAAGAAGAACACGCGGAAGCATAGTTGAAATGCACCCTATTGCCTATAGGGTGCGAGATAGGTTATAATCACTGCATGAAACAAAAAGAAGCCCTTCA
Organism: Sulfuricurvum sp. RIFCSPLOWO2_12_FULL_43_24; assembly: GCF_001829605.1. NCBI lineage: Bacteria > Pseudomonadati > Campylobacterota > Epsilonproteobacteria > Campylobacterales > Sulfurimonadaceae > Sulfuricurvum > Sulfuricurvum sp. RIFCSPLOWO2_12_FULL_43_24. The sequence continues at coordinate 8,412 of NZ_MIBT01000087.1, forward strand.
AGTATTGCAATCGTACAAACAAAGCCATGCTGATGAATTCGGCATCATCCGTATCGGTATTTTTGGCTCTGTTGCACGTGATGAAGCGACGCAGGAAAGTGATGTTGATGTCGTTATCGAGACGAAACATCCCAATCTTTTTAAACTCTCTCGTATCCGTCTCGATCTCGAAGAGTTGATGCACACCCATGTCGATCTCATCAGCTACCGTGAGAGCATGAATACGTTTTTAAAAGAACGCATCCAAAAAGAAGCGATCTATGCCTGAAAAGGCTCTACTGATCGAAACACTCACTCAGATTCACAGCGCTACAGAGCGTATCCTCAAACGCTTCGAACCTATCCTCACCTCTGATGACTTTTTAGATGATGAAGCGGGTCATGAAAAACTCGATGCGATCTGTATGCAGTTGATCGCCATCGGCGAGAGCCTCAAAAATGTCGATAAACTCACTGACAAAAAATTGCTACCCAACTATCCTGCCGTGGATTGGAAATCAGTCAAAGGGATGCGCGACATCATCAGCCATCACTATTTTGATCTCAATGCCGAAGCGGTATTTGATGTATGCCAAAATGATATTCTGGCATTAAAAGAAACAATTGAGCAAATACTACGAGATACAGTACAAAGCTTATAACCCCCTCTCTCGAACAAATCTTGCATAAGGACTCATAATAACGACACCATGAGGACTAAATATGAAACGTGTTTATCTGGATAACAATGCAACCACAAAGCTAGACCCAATCGTCAAGGTCAAAATGCAGCCATTTTTCGAAGATCTCTACGGTAATCCAAACTCATTGCATCAATACGGTATCGAAGTACGCCCGTATCTCAATGAAGCAATGGGCTACATGTACGATGCGCTCAATGCCCCCGATGCCGATGACATCCTTATCACCTCATGTGCGACAGAGAGTAACAATGCCGTCCTCAAAGGGATCTTTTTCAAACATATCCTCCGCGATCCGAGCAAAAACCATATCATCGCCTCTGCGGTGGAACATCCATCCGTCCTCGAGACGCTTCATTTCCTCGAAGAGAACGGGGCCGAGATCACGTTCGTCGATGTTGATCAATACGGTTATGTAAGCGCGGAGCGTGTTGCGGCTGCCATCACGGATAAAACTATCCTCATCTCAATGATGTGGGCAAACAACGAAACGGGAATGATTTTCCCCGTTGAAGAAGTTGCCGCTATCGCAAAAGAAAAAGGGATTTTATTTCATACCGACGCCGTTCAGGCCATCGGAAAAGTAAAAGTCGATCTCACTGCAACGCCGATCGATTATCTCACTTTCTCTGCCCATAAATTCCACGGCCCTAAAGGGATCGGCGGATTGTACGTTAAAAAAGGCTCTGAACTTCCGAATCTCCTCCACGGCGGGGAACAGATGGGGGGCAAACGTGCGGGTACTCTCAACGTCGCTTACATCATCGGTATGGGGTTGGCGATGAAACAATCAGTGGGACATTTGGACAAAATGAACAGCGATGTGCGAGCATTGCGTGACCGTCTCGAAGATGCTATCTCTCAACTTCCTGATACCATCGTTGTGGGAGATCGTGCCCGCCGCACACCGAATACCATTCTTATCTCGCTTCGCGGTATCGAAGGGGAATCAATGCTGTGGGATCTCAACCGTGCAGGAATAGCGGCATCTACTGGAAGTGCGTGCGCATCCGAATCCCTCGAAGCCAATCCGGTGATGAGCGCGATCGGTGAAGACCCTGAGCTTGCTCACACGGCGATCCGCCTCAGCCTCAGCCGCTTTACAACCGCTGATGAGATCGATTACACCATCGATGTTTTTGTAAAAGCTGCCGAGCGGTTACGTTCTATCTCGTCTACGTATGCCTACACCAATGAGAAAATGGCCGGTTAAGGCCATTTTCATTCACCATTTTTCCCATTCTCTCTTTATCTTATGTTATTATTATAAGATACCCTGTGAAGGCAATCGATGGAAATATTACAAAATGAATCCTATCTAATGGATGAAGATCATGTATGCAGTCAGCTTTTTTTATCCGCCATTAATACCCAAAAAAATCTCATTGTTTTGCTTTACAATAATGAGCCGATACTCCTCAATCAAGCTTTTATGGATTTTACCAATGTAACCTCGGTAAAACATTTTTTACGCGAATTTGGCTCACTTACCAACCGATTTGTCCCGCATGAGAGTTATTTTCATATCGGGAAAGCCCCTAACCCGCAAGAGTGGACAACGGCATTGATGGAACTCCCTGAAATGGATCGCATCATCAGTATGCTCAACTACCGTATCGAACCCTATGCCTTCTCCGTATCGGCCCAAACTCCGGTGCCAGAGTATACAATTGTCACATTTACCGATATTTCGCAGGACCTTATCAAACGTATCATGATCGAAAATGACGTCAATATCGATAAAGAGAGCGGTGCGTATGATAAAGACTATTTCATCCATACCTCAAAAAGCTTTTCTGAAGCAGCTATTTTCAATAAAAAATTGATCGGTATTACCATGATTGAACTGATGTCTTCCGATGCCGAAGCCGAACACTATTTACATGACTTTAGCTCAAGCATCAAATCCAATATCCGCCAAAGTGATATGCTCGTACGCTGGGGAAAAAAGACATTTCTTTTGGCTTATCTTGTCGATTCTTCCGAAAATGCTTTGAAATTTAGCCGTAAATTGCTGAGTGTCATGCGAGAAGAACCTTTTCAAAATTTAAAAACACTCAGTATGCGTTTGGGACTCTCTGTCCAACAAGACAAAGAAGAGCTATCGCAAATCATAACACGTGCGAAAAATGCTCTCCAACAATCAGGAAATTCTCAAATTACTCTCGTATAAGAACCATATATGCATATCCAAATCCAAACGTTGATTTGGAGTTCTTATGCGCCCTTACCGCAACATCAGCGATTCAGAGCTGGAAAGCTTTGGTGCGATCCGAGAATGGGATTCTCATACTGCCCGTTCGATCACTGCTCCCGCTTCTGTTTTATGGGTACATTCAGCACGCGAGAAATTTCACCGTCTTGATCCTATGAATTCGTGTCTCGTCAAAACACTTACAATCGAGCGGATCCAAGGCGATGTCATCAAAACCAATTTCGGAAGCTATTCACTCGAAACGGGGAAAAATATCTTTTATGCGTGTGGATGTAAAAAATTCTGTGACTGTTATGGACAGCTTTATCTCCTAAAGGATGATACCGCTAATCGCCATTCAGCGCAATGCGTTGGAGAGGTTAGTGCTTCGACGTTCGCCCACTGCTTCTAACCCGTAATGTTCCTCGATCAACCGAAGAATCGACGTCGTGTCATACTCAGCATGATCCACAAATCCTTTTTTAGCATACGGTGAGATGATAAGAGCGGGTATCCGTGTACCTGGCCCCCATCGATCACCCTTTGGCGGTGGAACATGATCCCACAATCCGCCGTTTTCATCGTAAGTGACAATAATGAGCGATTTTTTCCATACGTCAGGCTTGTTCCGAACGGATTCGACAATTTGAGCAAGTTTCTCATCCGCCGCTTTGATACTTGCGTATCCGGGGTGTTGATTATCCGCCGCAGAGGGTTTAAAAAAAACGACACTCGGTAATTTTCCCTCCTCTAATTCTCTAAAAAACTCTTTTTCATCTTTGAGATGTTTACGCCCCTTTGTTTCGGGAGCATACCGCGCAAAATATAAAAAGGGATTGTGGTGGTATTGGTAGTGGATTTGATCACCCTTCCCCATCAGCGCATCATCGTATCCGCCGCTGTACCATCCCCAAGAGACATTTTTATCGCTCAAACGATCCCCGATCGTGTCGTATTCGAGCGGCTTAAGACGCAATGACGGGTCAGCATATTTAGCTTTGAATGGAGGGTTTAGAGGCTGAATCGTATTGACGGCATATCCGTCCGGGGTGAGGATACCGTCGCGGACGATTTCCCCTTTGCTATCCAACTCATAGCGGGAAATATTCGATTCACTTCCGGCATACGGAGTACGCGCCGCGATGAGCCACTGATGATTTAAAAATGATCCTCCAAAAGCCGCCGCAAAGAAACGATCACAAAGGGTGAATTCTTGCGCATATCGCCATATTGCACTTCCGGAGATATCGTGATATCCCATAGAAAGCCCTTTTTCATCGCTGATATCGACAAAGCGGTCGTTTTTCCCGCCGTTGATCTGAAGCTGATTTTGGTAAAAACGGTGGACGAGATCAGGGATCATCCCCCCATGGGATACTGTAGCGTCAAGTAAAAACGGTGCGTTAGAAAGCTGAGTGCTAAACCCTGCATTAATCGATTTTTCTCCCATGGGAAGCGGATGATAGAGATTGCCGTTGCGATCGACTTGCATCGAATACGGATTCGTTGGCTTATCCGAGGTATCTGCCCCCGCAAATCCACGAAAGAGATTGTCAAAACTGCGGTTTTCGAGATAAACCACGATGATATGGTCGATTTTAGCGCGAAGATCATCGGCAGAGAGTGAAATGACCAACACCAAGAAAAGGAAAAATTGTTTCATTCTTTATCCATTTTTAGCGAAAGTATAACGCCTTTCATTTACAGAAACATTACTAGATTGCCTACACACGCTATAATTGCACCACTTTGACACAAGACAGTGATATGACCTTAAACGATTTAGAGTGCCACTTAAGCGCCGTTTCCCCTACCGTTACGGAGGAATATACCCGATTGTTTCACGGGCGGGGCAATACGTATGAGGGGTATCGATTTCTCACCGTGGACAGCGTAGACAAAGTCCTTTTTGCCGTATTGTTTGATGCGGACGAGGAAGAAGAGGCGATTGTCTCTATGTTGCGTGATTTCTATATGCGTGAGAGTAAGTGGGAAGCGCTTATACTCCAGCAGCGCTACCTCCCCTCATCTCCATCAACTGTTCTAGAGGGTGAATTGCCGAGTGAGACCTATGCCATCGAAAACACTCTCAAATATCACGTCAACTTCCTCAATGCCCAAAATATCGGTTTCTTCCCCGATATGAAGATGGGACGAGCATTTGTCCGTGAACATTCACGCGGCAAAAATATTCTCAACCTATTCTCCTACACCTGCTCGTTTTCAGTCGTTGCCATCGATGCGGGAGCGAGCGCCGTCGTCAATGTCGATATGAACAAAAATGTCCTCTCCCTCGGACGAGAAAATCACCGTCTCAACGCCCTTGATACCAAAAAAGTCGAATTTATGCCCTACAATATCCTCAAATCGTGGAGCCGTATCCGTAAAGCGGGACCGTATGATCTGATCATTATCGATCCTCCCAGTTTCCAAAAAGGGTCTTTCGCCGCGACCAGTGATTATGAGAAGATTATCCGAAGACTTCACGAGTTCGCGGCAGAGGAATGTACGGTTTTATCGGCACTTAACGCCCCCGAACTGGACAGTGAATTTATCAAAGCCCTCTTTCGTGAAAATGCCCCTGAATTTCGTTATATTGAAAGATTAGAGAATGTCGAGACATTCCCAGAATGCGATAAAGAACGAAGTCTTAAAAATCTGATCTTCCAAAAGGAAGCTTACAAAGCAGGATAATCCAGATATCCTTCTTCACCCTGCGTATAAAACGTATCGGGATTCGGGGTATTTAACGGGGTATTGTCCGCAAACCGTTTTGGAAGATCGGGGTTCGCCAAAAAGAGCGCCCCAAACGCTACCGCATCCGCCAATCCGCTTTGTATTGCCGCATTTCCCCGCTCCTGTGTGTAACCGCCGTTCGCAATCAAAACACCTTTATACGCTTTTCGCAAGACGCTCAGCTCAACGACATTCGCACCGTGGCGGATGTCCCCTTCCAGCGCATCGATAATATGCAGATACGCCAAATTAAGCGCGCTAAGCTTTTCACAGATGTACGTAAAATGGTTTGAAGGATCGGAATCTTTCATGTCGTTAAATGTCCCGCTGGGGGAGAGTCTGAGCCCCGTTTTCTCCGAGCCGATAGCAGAGGTGATCCCTTCGATGATCTCAAACAAAAACCGCCCCCGATTCTCCAGTGAGCCTCCGTACGCATCGTCTCGCGTATTGGTTCCATCCCGCAAGAACTGATCGATCAGATAGCCATTCGCCCCGTGGATTTCTACCCCGTCAAACCCTGCTTCGATTGCATTTTTGGCACCCTGAACATACTGTTCGACGACTATTGCAATCTCTTCTGTGCTGAGAGGATGCGGTGTTACAAACTCTTTCATCCCAAGAGGGGTGTAGATGTTCCCTGCGGGTTTGATAGCCGAAGGGGCGAAAGGAAGTTCTCCGTTATGATAGCTAGGATGGGAAATTCGCCCTACATGCCAAAGCTGTAAAAAGATCGTACCCCCTTTCTCATGGACGGCCTGAGTCACTTTTCTCCACCCCTCCACTTGTTCAGGAGTATGGATACCGGGGGTATTAGGATAGCCGATCCCCTTTGTCGAAATCTGAGTCGCTTCGGTAATGATGAGTCCGGCAGAGGCTCTTTGGGCATAATAACGGGCCATCATCTCATTGGGAATATTATTCTGAATACTTCTGCACCGTGTCATCGGAGCCATGAAGATTCGATTCCCTAGATGGTAGTCAGCGATTTTAATAGGAGAAAACAAATCCATAACGTACTCCTCACGAAAGATATTAAGGTCATTGTTCCACAATACGATTTATACAATTATGAATAATTTTTAGTAATTTTAAAATGAGATCAAACAACGTTCATTTGTATTTTATTTCCGTAGAGCGCTTTGCGCTCGGCGGTATAGTCCCACCATACTCTTGCCTCACCACCGTTCATAAAATCGGTAATCGACATCAGGACATCGAGCATACACGGATCTTGTCTCTCTCCGAACGCTTCGCAAAAGCGGACATACAGATCATAAGGGTCTTCTCCTCTGAGCTGATCGGGGGAAGTGATCCCGATCAATGTCAAATCATGGGCAACCGTTTTTCCGATGTTGGGAAGATCGGTGAGTTTTTCGACTTTTTCTCGAATCACTTTCGAAGGGTTCATTATCCACTCCTGTAGCTACGACATACGTTTTTCATTTTGCTATAATCATATCATGCAACCGACAACATTTGTGTATATCCGCATCATTACTACCCCTCTGGGCGACATGATCGCAGCCGCCGATGAGAATGCAATCATCTCGCTCGATTTCACCGAGGATGCTTCACACCTCCAAAACTCCGATCTTCCGTTACTCCTTCGTCTGGAAGAGGAGCTAAGTGAGTATTTCGCGGGCAAACGGAAAACGTTTACCCTCCCCCTCAACCCGCAAGGAACCCCTTTTCAAAAAAGAGTATGGGAAACATTATCCACAATCGGCTACGGTGAAACGATCTCGTATGCACAAGAAGCTGAACAATTCGGAAACCCCAAAGCGATCCGTGCCGTTGCCAGTGCCAACGGTCGAAACCCTATCGCTATTGTGATCCCATGCCACCGTGTTATTGCTACAGGTGGCGGACTCGGCGGGTACAGCGGAGGAGTAGAGAAAAAAGAGTTTTTGTTGGAATTAGAGAGGAGAGTCTTAGACTAAAAGCGCATCATCACTTTCTTTAAATAAAGGAGAACAAAATGTCATTTAAAATTCATCGTGCTTCTGAGCGGGGCGTAGCAGAGCATGGTTGGCTCCATAGCCGATTTAGTTTTTCGTTTGCCGAATACCATAATAGTAATCGTATGGGATTTGGAGCCTTACGCGTCATTAACGACGATAGTATTGAGGCGGGAATGGGATTTGGAAAACATCCTCACCAAAATATGGAAATCATCTCAATTGTAACCAAGGGTTCTCTTGAACATAAAGATTCCGAGGGAAATCATGGCATTATAAAAGCAGGAGAGATACAGTATATGAGCGCAGGCTCTGGCGTATACCATTCCGAACATGCCACAAGTGACGAGCCGGTTTCATTGTTTCAAATATGGATCCATCCGAACCAAAATGGGGGAAACCCGCTCTACGATCAACGCGATTTTAACCATCATGATCAAACCAATCGATGGGTAACACTCATCAGCGGAGATGGGCGTGAAGACTCCATCACAATCAAACAAGATGCCGCCATCTATTCAGCCGAAGTGAATGAAAATAAAATGTTATCTATCCCCCCTGTCAAAAAAGATCATGGACGATTGATCCTCGTCATCATAGGGAAAATAGAGATTAACCATCAGATTCTTGATGAGCGAGATGAGATTCAAATTACCGATGATGAGGAGTACACACTTTTAGCTCTCAGTGAGTCAAAGGTATTACTTTTTGATGTACCGATGCATTAAATCTGCTTAGAATCGAATAGTTCTAAATTTTTAAATTGCCTGCATGATATTGAAATTTTTTCCGATATTCCCCCGGATTTAGCAATGTCTCACGTTTAAATAGTCGCCTAAAACTGCTCTCATTTTCAAATCCGACTTCAGAAGTAATCTCATCAAAGCTTTTGTATGTAGTGACCAATAATGACTTTGCCGCATCCACTCTAAGTTCTTGAATGTACTGATTAGGGGTTGAATGGACACTATTTTTAAAACGGCGCATAAAAGTTCGTTCATGGAGTTTAAGTCGTTGTGATAAAATTGCTGTGCTGTATTCATCGCGTAGATTCTCTTTTATCCACAACAATAACTCTTTAATCTCATCATCTTCAATAAATGTCGCCTGTGACAACTCTTTGTAACATTTTTGTGAATCACGTCCTCGATCCACCAACAGAATATTGGCACAATGTTGCGCACTCTCTTTAGAATGAAATTTTTCGATAATATGAAGGACTAAATCCATATAGGCACTCACTCCACCCGCAGTGATAATTTTCCCCTCATCGATCAGTATTTTATCTGATTCTAGCGTAACCGATGAAAATGAAGCTCTAAAATTTTCTTCATACTGCCAATGGGTTGTTGCCTTCTTACCATCCAACAACCCTGTTTTAGCTAAGAAAAAGCTTCCAACACATGCCGAGGCGAGGATGGTTCCAGTATGATAATGATGAATCAACCAAGCATTCAATGCACTCAACTCAAAAGTAAAACCGCTTGGTACAAGTAACGGTGGAATAATAATAACATCATAATGGGTATCGTCTATAATAAATTTTCCCTCTGATATACGGTTAACTTTAAACGAAGCCTCATCATTACGTTTACAAAACTGGTTGCAAATCATCAACATATCTTCAACACCAAAAGCAGTTGAGAGTAACGTTGACTCTAAAACAACAACAGCAACATCAATAGTTTTCATTATTTGTCTTTTATAGCATTATTTATGTCATTAATGACTCTTGTGAATTATATACGATTATCTCATAATATGCAAAAAGGTGTTCACATGGAAACAATTCACCAAAACGTCACATCCCTACTCTCTCCCTATGTTAATTGCTTAGGAAAAGATGCACCTGCCTATACCCATCACGTTATTCGTATGCTTCATTATGCCTATGCATTAGGAGAACTCTGTGCGGACGATAAAGAAAAAGTTTTGATAGCCGGTGTATTTCATGATTTAGGAATATGGACAGATAATACAATCGATTATTTAGAGCCATCCGAAAAACTTGCTAGCAACTACTTAAAAGAGAATAATATTCTAAAATATGATGAAGATGTCATCGCTATGATTCGCTATCATCATAAACTTTTACCGATCAAAAATAACCCCTTGGCAGAACAATTTCGTAAAGCTGATCTCATAGATGTTTCATGGGGGGTAATGTCATCAGGGATAGATAAAAAAATGATTAAAGAGTTGAAAAAAAGCTTCCCAAACTGTGGGTTTCATAAACGCCTTGCTGAGTTGACATGGATACAATTCAAAAAAGAGCCATGGCGACCAATGCCTATGCTGAAGTGGTAATAGGGATTACTTTTTCATCGCCATCATCAAAAAACCCGTAAATCCGGCATTGTCCTCTCCGATTAGAGGACTCACCTGCGATTTCATCTCTTCGAGTACCTTTTTGTATCTCTCGTAAAACTCGTATGTTGGACGGGGTTTATACTCCATACCGCTGATCTCAAAAAACTTAATTATGTCCTTTGTTGTGGTCGGCTTGATAAAGAAGTCTTTGTCCCTCGCGTAATAGTACGGAATTAGCGTCACAATAGACCATTTTGCGAGTTTATAGATGCCGAGCACATCGACGAGGATGGTAAATCCTTTCTCTTTGTTCCCGTGCAAAACCTCATACAGTCCAATAGCAAGCATATCTTGCTGCTCCATACTCATCTGTTTCACCATATCTCTGACTTTGGGTTTTTCAAAAAGTGAGATCAAAGAGGATTTGGAGACGATCTTTGTAAAACTCTCGCAAATTTCTTCGGTATGAACAAAACGATCAGGTGCAAACAGTTCTCTCACGCTTTGACCTATTTTTGCCGTATTGTGCCGTTTGATGATCGGCAGAAGTGCTTCGTCTGCGAATCCTTTGGGGTAAAAGGCAAAAAAATTGGCTTCAGCACCTTTGAGCTTTTCAAGATTCATCGCAAATCCTTTGCGATCTTAAAACGACATTTGGTATTCGATCATCGAAATAACGGCACCTTGCGGGTCTTGGATGATAGCAAAATCGCCGACTTTCGGTATCGGTGTGATCTCCACGATAACGTTCGCCCCCAGCTCTTTTGCTCTTTGTAACGTAGCCTTAATATCCAGTACGGTTACATAATTGCCCCAATGCGGCGGTATCTTTTCATCGCCGCATTGCTTTATATCCATAATTCCCGCCATTTCTTGACCGTTTAATGTTACTAACTGATAGTCAAAATCGACGTTATCGGCTTTTTTAAACTCCCAACCAAATACGTCGCCATAAAACTTTTTTGCCCCTTCAACATCGCCCGTTAAAAGCTCAAACCAACTAAATGCGCCGTGTGTCGTAAATGGATTCATTTAATGCTCCTTATACAATTTGTTTTTTTGGTTCTAATCGAAAAACAAACCAACTTCATCAAAAGATTTTACACAAAAAAGAAAAACGTCTATCCTGACTTTATAAAATTTCTTTTGTACTATCCAAAACCCAAGCTGATGCAGATTAGATTAGCAGATTAGAGATTAGCAAGGTATTCAATCTTCAAAGTCTGTTTGAAAGCATACAAACCAGCAAATTCTCCTATTTGATGACCCGATCTTGATCTAGATTTCAGAATCCTTTTCATCTCTGATCGTAAAGTTCGCAAATGCACCTTCGACGCTCATCGTATTTTTATACTTTGTTGCCGTTAATCTCACCGCTTTTGTTTCCAAATTACAAACCGCAATACGAAAATTCGATCCCATAAAAGGTTCCACAATGCAGACAATATTCCCCTCTACTTCGCGTGTCGCATGTATTATCCCTTGTAAATTATGAAAAAAATACTTAGGATAGCTTAGTGGAGTTATTTCGACAACCTCAGAATATCTTTTTTTATCCAGCGTACTCGCAATGGTCATAGCATCCTCAAAATTATCAAACTGTATACACCAATCATCAAATATTTTATTAAAATGGTTTAAATCCTCATCCAAAAACCCGCCTGCCGGAGATTGCAAAGCATAAATACTCACGTAGCTCCTTTCGCTTTTCTCATATTAAACAGTATCACCGCCATAAATGCCATCAAACATCCAAAAAGTGTGGAAATTGCCAACGTTTCACCGTACACGACCCAGCTCGACACGATAGCCCCGACAGGGACGATAAACATAAACACTCCCGTCCGATGCGCCCCTACTTTCCCCGCTGATACGAAATAAAGCGCCGTGCTAAACGTCCCCGGTATCACCCCGATAAATAGGATCGTCCACCAAAACACGCTGTCAAACGCGGCGAAATCAAACGGACGGTGCGGCAGGGCAAAGAGCATATTGATAAACGTCGTGATACCGAAAACGACCAACGTATAAAACATCAGATCGGCTCGCTTGGCGGCTTTTTGAGAAACCACCGTGACCAATGCCCACACAACCGCACATCCGAGAAAATAAGCGCTATCGATATTTAAAAATGCGAATCCATCAAAGGGGACACGAAGCAAAATCAGAGCACCTAAAATTCCGATGGAGAGGGCACCGATTTGTCGGGTGGAGACCTTCGTCCCTAAAAATGAGATCGAGAGGATATAGGTGATGATCGGGGCAAGTGACGTGACCATCGTCCCACCGTAGCCCGCATCGCCGTGTGAAAGTCCGGCAAAAAACAGGTAATTAAACAACGATGTTAATATCCCCGCGATCACCATGTACATTAAACCTTTTCGGTCTGTTTTGAGGGGGGTTTTTAAATACCAAATGATAGGAATAATGCTGATAAACGAGATCGCATAACGCCAAAAAGCAGCAACTTCCGCATTAGAGTGTTCCGCCGCAACCTTCCCCGCCGTCCATGCGAATCCCCAAAAGAGCATTGCGACAACCATGCCGATTAAATAGATATTTGTAGATTCTTTTTTCATGGCGTGATTGTGCGACTTTTTGGCTTTGAGGTGGGTGAATTTAATTTTTAATTTAGAAATTATATTAAGAACTGTAAAACTATGCAGAAATAAAAGATTTTTCTTTTGTTTCGTCGTTCGAAGCACTCAGAATCTGTTCTAAAAAGCCTATCTCAGCGATCCCCGATTTTTGCTCATCATTACGGATCATTTGGATTTGTTCTAACATTTCAGAGCTCATGAGCATTTCACTCTCTTGAGTTTTTTTCTCTTCCTCTGCTTTTTGTGCCTCCATCATCTCCTCAATAAGCTGCTTTTTAAAGTCACTCACCATTTTGTTGATGTCCATCGGGATTTCGGGGTTTTTTTCTTTCTCTTTAAGTAGTTTTACACGGTACTCTTCGACGAGGGCTTTGATCTTTTCTTCGTCCAGTTCTTTGAGAAAAACAGCGGCACCTTTGGTGCGCAAGTCATCTTTAAACTTGCTCAGTTCATTATCTTCGGCATTGATCTCATCGCGTGTTTTATACTCTTGTGCTGGATAAAACTGTGCAATCAATGCCGCATAATCTTGATCGATACTCTCATCATTAGGTATGCAGGATAACGAATTGAGCGACGTATTGATAACAGAGGCTACATTCATGATAATCTCCAAACGTGATTTTAGTACTTATAACAAGCAAAAATCGTTCTCTAATGTGATAAAAACGTAGTACAATTTAGCATTACAATAAAAGGGATACCATGCGCCTATTATCAATCATTTCGGTTCTTTTAATCGCGGGGGGTTCTTCGCTATTTGCCGATAACTTCACCCTAAAAAGTGAAAACTTACTGGGTCAGCTCACCAAAACTCAGGAGTTTTCTGGATTTGGATGCGATGGGAAAAATATCTCACCCGAACTGCACTGGAGCGATGCCCCGAAGGGGACAAAGAGTTTTGCGGTAACGGTCTATGACCCCGATGCGCCGACGGGAAGCGGCTGGTGGCATTGGGTTGTATTTAATATCCCATCATCCGTGACATCGATTCCTGAAAACTTTGGTGATACTACGAAAAAACAACCGATTAGTGCAATCCAAAGCATCACCGATTTCGGCAAAGCGGGATTCGGAGGAGCCTGCCCGCCCAAAGGGGACAAACCTCATCGCTATATGTTCACCGTCCATGCCCTCGATGTAGACCATCTCGATTTAGATGATAAAGCTTCTGCCGCATTGGTGGGATACATGCTCGGAATGCACACGATCGCCAAATCGACTCTGATATCGTATTACGGGAGATAAAGAAGAATGACCGCATCCAACTTCTCCCTCTCCGACTATCTCCGCCGTATCAACTACAACGGTCAAACACGCCCTGATCTATCAACCCTCACGGCACTGATGTCTGCTCAGCTCCAATCGGTTCCGTTTGAGAATACCGAAGTCCAAGCAGGTCGTATCCCCTCTCTCATCCCTGAAGAAATCACTACAAAAATTATCATGAATGGACGCGGGGGCTATTGCTACGAAGTCAACGGTTTGTTCGCGATGGCACTCACTGCCATCGGATTCGAGTGGTATTTTGCGGGGGCTCGTCCGATGTTTTATCCCTCTCGACGTCCTAAAACCCACATGGTGGTAATCGTCACCATCGAGGGAAAAGAGTATTTGTGTGATACGGGATTCGGTGGGTATGGAATTCGAGAACCCTTAGAGGTAGTAGATGGAAACATAACCGTACAAAACGGTGATACATTCCGATTTGAACTGCTCAATGGTGAGTATGTACTATATTCACTCGTAAATGGTGAATGGGCACCGCAATACGGCTTTGCCCTTGTCCCTCAGGAGTGGATCGAATTTAGCCTCGCCAACTATTTTAACGCAACACATCCCGATACCATTTTTACCCAAAAGAAGCTCGCGGTGATGCAAACACCAAACGGGCGGAAAATATTGGTGGATGATACGTTAAAAGTGATTGAAAACGGGGTAATTAAAGAAGAGAGTATCGAGTATTCACAAGCGCTGAGTGAATACTATAATCTTAGCGTGTGAGTTCCGCTATGAGGAGTGAGCCTCGCACCGAAGCTTTAAACGTTTTCATTTTTTCTTGGGTGATGATCGCCATAGCCATTTCCCGCTCTTTTTTGATACGTGCAAAAAGAGTTGCGGTAGGAGTATCACGCGCCTCACGGATCAAGAGATAAACTTCCTCATCAAAGATTGCACTGATGTAAGGTGGCAAAGCATCATACAAAGCCATAAAAACAGCACGCTGTTCCTCATCCATCTTACACGAATCATCGGTAATTTTCAGAGCAACGGTCACGGCACAATCACGTGCAAAGATATCGAGATCGTACGCCACTTTCTCGATGGGTTTCATACTCACCCTACTTCTTCGAGATCTTCCGGACCTTCTTGAACGATATGCCCGACACCGCGCATCTCATTTGGGATATCTTTACGGTATTTTTTCTCTCGGAATGCCGGAGATTTAGGGACACCGTTCTTCTCTGCGAGTTTGTACATCTCACCGTTTAGGAAATGTGCATCGAACTCTTTGGTAAAGGGCATATCCCACGTGATACATCCGATACTAGGGCAAATCGCCGCACATTGCGGATCATCATACACACCGACACACTCGATACACTTCTCAGGAGCCACGTAATAACGCTTGTTCCCTGTCGGATTGTTCAAATCATCTACGATCGCATTGACCGGACATTGTTGCAAACACGCATCACACGTGATGCAGGTATCATCGATAATTACAGACATTTTATCTCCTTGTCTTTTGTGGTGTGTACTATTCTTTGTAACCACGGCGGCGGATTGCCTAATAACAGCTCTTGAAGCTTTACAATCGTCTCATCGATTCGATCGTTCTCTCCGGAGCGCATCGGATATATTTTGGAAGCCAATACCATTTTTGAGGCGGTAGGGCCGATTTGAGAGCAGTACATAATGTCTGCTTCTTTTACCGTACTGATTTTATAGGCGAGCTTTTCGTGTTCGTCTTCGATCGCATCTTGTGAACTGTCTAGCGTTTTAATAAACTCTGCGTTATCCTCAGTGATACGATAAAGCTCAAAACTCTTCGACCAGCCAAAGTGCTGATTGACCGTTACACCATCCGATGAAGCAAACGCGATAAGCATCCTATATCCTTTTAAACCGCTACCGCTTCACGCGCTTCACGCGCCGCAATAGTGATGTCATCACGGAAGGTTTGCGGAGAAACTTCCGGTGAGAGAAGACCACGCTTTTTGCTGGTGCTGATCACATACTCAGAACTGTTGACATAATAATCATTGTAATCTTCCGTATATGGCATATCCCAAACGATACATCCCTCTGTTGGACAGGCCGCAGCACAAGCAGGTGTTGAAGCATGACCGACACACTCGATACATTTTTCCGGTTTTACATAGGTAAATTCCCAATCCTCACGCGGAGAATCTCCCTCACTTGCGATTGCACTTACAGGGCACTCATCGATACAGGCATCACAGTTGATGCAAGAATCAGTAATCATTACAGCCATAATTTTCTCCTTACCATTATTTTAAATACGCCAAAGGAGCAAAGCCCCTCTTGACTACGCTAACGCTGAGTTCTCTTTAGTAGAGAGCTCATATGTTCTTGTGCACATTATCAGTTTTGACCCTGATACAATTTCTCTTTGCATTTTTCATACGAGGTGGAATCCAAAACCGGCATGAGTTTGATATCGACGGCTTTGAGTAATAATGTGACGGAACACCCCTCACATAACTCCATCCGCTCGAATGCATCGGTAGTAATCAGAGAGTTGAGTTTTCCGCACGGAGTATCCACACTCACTTCGCTCAGAACAATACCTTTACGAAAATGTTGCAATTCACCGGAGAGATGGTTTTCGATCGAAACACTCCCCTCTTTGGTTCCCTTGCAAATCGCAATCGCCGCCTCTTGGATACGACACTCGACCTCTTCACCGATTCGGAGCCATTTCGGAGCTTCAGTTTTTAAAAGCTTTAATACCGTCTCTTTTGTCCGAACGGTGATACAGCTAAAAAACTCATCACTTTTAATCTCTTCAACCGTCGCAGAAAATGAGTTCATAATAGACTCCTTACCAGAGATAAATAACAATCTTTTTATCAATAACTTTTTCAAACTGCTCTAAAATCATCCCCGCCGTCGAGGTAGGCCCGAGATGGCATCCCGAACAGGCTCCCAAATAGCGCAGCCAAATTTCAGGAGTATCTCCGCCGATATAATTGACCAGTTCCACTCCACCGCCGTCACTCGCCAACGTAGGGGCGAGGTTTTCAGCGATCACCATTTCGACTTTCGCGCGCTGCGAGGATTCATCCATCATCCGAAATGCGACATTTATGTCGGTCGCTTCTGACATATTACTGACATACGTAAGAAGTGAATGGGCTTGTGCTTCTCCGCTATGAGCGGCACGAATCATCCATCTCATCGAATTTAAAACATCTTCATCACGGAGCAAAATCCCCAGTTTAAGCTGAGCGGTTGGCATGTTGGCTTCTGCTGCAGTTGTGTAGTAACGAATAGCTTCTGCTTTATCCGCAGTGACACCAATCCCATTTTCATACATTCCACCCATATAAAAAGAAGCAGTCTCATGCCCGTATGCTGCTGCACGTTCAAACAAGCTAAAGGCTATCGAAATATTTCTCTCTACCCCAAACCCTTTAACATACATGGTTCCCAGATTTACCATTGCATCCGTATTCGTAGCACTAAGTGGTTCCCAAATCGATTTAGCCACCATATAATCTTTTTTATCATATGCCGCGATTGCTGTCTCCATTAATGGTTGTGCTTCCATGCTCTTCTCCTCACGATGTTTTAAATTTCTGCGTAAATCACTCATTGCCTCATCATAGGTATCGCCATACCCTTTGAGCTCTGGAAAATCACAGCTGTATATTTCATAACCGTCTCCCTCTTCATTACTAAAATAGTGATAATGAGTTCGAAGGTCTTCCATATGTAGCTCTTTTTATGAGATAGAATGCAATTGTCATTCTAAAATGATCGAACAAAATATGCATAAGCTCTAATAATTCATCAAAGGAGCAGCGATGTTAGCAATCCCTGTAGAATCTGATTCACCGGGTACGATGAGCACAAAACTGTTTGGCAATGCCAAATTTTTTGCGTTGGTCGATCCGCTCACAAAACAAAGCACTATCATCTCGAATGAAGGGTGTGGCAACGGTATACAAACGGCTAATTATCTTTTGGAAAATGGGGCAACCTCTGCCGTTTACGGCTTTTTGGGAGATGGACCGTTTCACGTTATGGTACGCGGAGGGATGAGCGTTTATTGGCTAGGTTCTGAGACGATGCCGCTCAACGAAGCAATCGATGTAATATTCACCCAAAGCCTCATCCAAGTCACCCCTGAAAATGCATCGGATTATCTCGATCCTGGTACTGCTGCGGGTGCATGCGAATGCGGGTGTACACATGAGTGAAATTATCACATCTGAAATGGTAGAAATTCGGTCACTTATCGCTGAAACGGTTGCCAAACGCAATGCACTCAAACTTGAAATGGAACATTGGTATGAAA
Organism: Sulfuricurvum sp. RIFCSPLOWO2_12_FULL_43_24; assembly: GCF_001829605.1. Lineage (NCBI taxonomy): Bacteria > Pseudomonadati > Campylobacterota > Epsilonproteobacteria > Campylobacterales > Sulfurimonadaceae > Sulfuricurvum > Sulfuricurvum sp. RIFCSPLOWO2_12_FULL_43_24. The sequence goes on from NZ_MIBT01000087.1 coordinate 26,438, forward strand.
CAAACTCAAGCCGTTTTAACCGTACCCATGAGCTGATCACGGTTGATTCGACCCTCTCTGAGTTGGATAGCCACTATAAACGGTTATGGGATTACCATAACGGCAGATCAAGAGCTTCATGAGCACTTTCTCCTCTTCTGCTCGTCTTCTCACCGATATTGGAGAGATTGAGCAGTACCGGAGAATTTTGGATAAAGACAGTATCAAAAGCGGTGAACCCCACTGGGCGAGTATGGGAAAAAATACCATTACTCTCTTTCAGGTACTCATCGATCAGGATTTGACCCATTTGGTGATGGTGTTGCAGCACTATCCCAAATACATTGAAGCGGTATGTGAACATTTTCGCTATGCCTACAGTTACAGCGAAAACAGTGCCGATATCGATGCGGCATCCGAGCTTTTAGAGATAGGTGAACCCTATTTTACAAAACAATTTGTTCGCAATGTGATGCGTAAATTGCCGCGTTTGGAGAGTGATGATCGTGATGCCTTACAACAGTTTTTGGAACGCCTAAACGAGAATCAAAACCGTTGGCATCCTCTCGTTACGATGCATTATCGTCATAGTATTAAACGTTTAATCGATACGTCGTCTCTTCACCCCCTGCAGCGGATCGTGTTAGAGAAAAAAATTGCTTCCGTGCGCGAAGTAATGACCTACGATTACGAAGCAAGTGATCGGGATTCAAATCTTGATATCCCCTATATGACGTAAATTCTGCCCTGAAATGGCAAGCTTTAGTGCCATAGCGGCTAGCGTAGCATAAGGGATTTTATTCCTTGTGCGTTTAAATTTAAATAGCAGGAGTTAATTATGAATGAAAACCTAAAAAGCGAAGTATTAAAACATGCCCGTAATGCGTTTGAGCATGCGTGCACCTTACGCGAAAACGAACGTATCGAAGTCTACCTCTATGATGGTGCGGTAAAAACCAGCGATGTTTTAGGTGAAGATGAAAAAATGCTCTACAGTCCTAATAGAATTTTGTGTTATCAAGTCTGGGGACACGATTACCTCGAAGGGGAGATCCGTGCATGGATCGATCATGCGCGCTTAGAAATCAATCCTAAACCACTCGAAGAAAGCATCCTCGAGACATTGAATAAACTTGCTGTTTCAAAAGGTATTAGTAACGATGACGTGAGCTCGTATGAAATATTCGCCAACCTCCGAATGGAGCAAATCGAGCAAATCGAACACGCCATTATCGAATACTGGTGGGATAACAAAGAGGTTGAAAATGCCAAATCACTGGCATTAGAGCAAATCAACGACGCACTGGCGAGTATGGAGGGATGATACTCACCCTTTGTTCTGCCGCCGGTAACGTTCACATCAATATCAGTGCAGATCAGTTCAAACATCTGCGCGAGCCATCCCTCACAAGCGATGATATTTGTGCGATTGCCGCTGAATGCGGATGTGATTGCGAATTGTTGATCGGTTATGTAGAGGATTTGAAAAAATCAATTCGTGAAATGATCGACATCGACAGTTCGTGCGACTATTCGGATCATCTGTAAATACATTTCACCTAATCAATGCTATAATTCAAAAGTATGTATATTATTAGGAGTTGTTTTATGTTTTTGAAGAGTCTTCTGGTGTCAAGTGCATTACTCATGTCTGTTCTCATGATGGGAGGATGTACGACAGCTACTCCCCACGAATCTCTCAAAAATGCAATGACGAAAACTTTTGACACTACCGGATATAACTATATCTCCACAACACGCATTACGAAACTCTCTTTTCCCGAAGATGAAACCAATACAACAGCACTCACCTCTCTTTATTTGCAAAAAGGGATCGATGTCATCCGTGGATTTTCATTTGGGATTAACGGAGCGATTGATTATCGCGATACCATCCGATCCGAAGCCACTTATGATATGCATTACAATCGGGATAATGTGGAAATCTCGATGAAATTCCCATTTTTGTTCGATTATTCCACCAAAACACTCTATATGGGAAAAACATTTCTCAACACCATCTTCCCGATGAAGGGAGAAGATGAGGGGAAATTGATACGATTTGATCTTAATGATACCCTCATTAGCACCCTCATCGGCGAAGAGAGTATGAAACAATTCGATGAAAAAAAGATCCACAGTATCAACGCTGCGATTAAAGAGGGGACGATCAAAGCATTTAGCGACATAAACGGGTCACATTTTAGTTATCAACCGCTCAGTATTTTAGAAAAAAACAGTGGAAGTACGAAAACAGTACACCTCTCACTCGATCGAAATCAATCCGTTACGATGCTCTTAACCGTTCTCGATTCTATGATCCAAAAAATGTACTCTGAATCGATGATTACCAAAGAGATGTACGGCTCCTATATGTTTATCAGCGATCCAAAACAACTTGAACCGCTCATCGAAGAGTTGAACTTACACCTCGATTTTAATTTCGGCATCGATTCAGACGGACATATCGTTTATGTACAATCACTGATCAATGCATCCGATAAAACCGATCGCTTTACCCTCGGTATCGAGAATACTACCTCATTGGAACATTTCAATGCCCCAAAATTCACCCTTGATCCAAAGAGTTCGGGGAGTGTCGATTATATGAAAGCTTTTCGTGAGTGGAAAAAGCTTCTCCCCGCCGATACAACCAAAGATTCGTTTGAAGATATTGAGAAAATCCAAGATCATAGCAGTGAGCAGATAATATAAATTAATAGGTAGCTTTCTCCCGTATCCGAAAGATGCGGGTAGCTTCAGGGGGTTGTAGGGACATTTGTCCCTGCCACTAAAACGGACAAGTTCGTTTTAGTGTGTAATATCAAATTAAAAAAAGAACCAAATCAACAACGCCGTAGCGATGGCGAGGTTGAACCAGCTCCCCCCCTCTTCGAACATCATGAGCAGAAAATCAAAATAGTATTTTTCATACCATGCAGGTGAATGGGAGAGTGCATCTTTAGCATACGCGGTGATTGGGGCTCCGTAGATAAAGGCGATGATTTCAGGAACAATCAAAAAGAGGACAATCCCCAGAAATCCCCATACCGATTTTTCGGGTTTCATCGATTTTAGAGCTTGTGCAGTTTTCGGATGGTGGGCGAATTGGCGAGCTTTATTGAATAGTTTTTGTTTCATGAATGCAATTATACCGTTCCTTTAGCTCTCAAATATCACCAAAGCTCTCCCAAACGGCACTTTCGCTTTTCTTGACAATGCCCACAACACCTCATAATTCGGCGGGATACGAGGATAAGACCCCTCACCATCGGTAAAATACAACAACATGGTCGTCATCGGAAGATTCGCTTCGACATAATCGAACGTCGGGCGATAATCGGTTCCCCCTCCCCCTTTGAGTCTGAAATCCATCCGTTCGCCCCCTTGGAACGTATGGTGAGCGTGGACTTTGGCATCGGCGATGATGAGTTCTATTTTGACGGAGGGGAAGTTTTGCATGATGGTTTTGAACTCCTCCATAAACGCCCCCAAAAGCTGATCGTCGATAGAGCCGCTCGTGTCGATCGCCACACACAAACTCAGCGTATCGCTGGTGAGCGAGGGGAGAGCAATCCCCCGATGGATATGCTTTTTGTTCGGAGGCATAAAGGCGTAGTTGTTGCGCATGTGTCGGTTTACGGCGTTGTAGAGTTCAAACCGCCAATCGACATCGGCTGGTTTTACTTTTTTCCCTAATCGCTCCAACCCTAGGGGCATAGCCCCCTTACGCTGAGCTACCTCCTGAGCAATCGAGGCGGCGTATTGCCATTGCAACTCATCCGAAGTATCGAGTTCATCGGCGATACCGTCGATGTTAGTAAAACCTTGGGAATCATCCCCCTCTTGTTCCATCATAGCGTTTTGTGGCGCACTATCTCCACTCTCCCCAAACGCATCCCCCTCTCCGAGATTTAGATCACTTTTAAGCGCATCGTATATCTCTTCGGCATACATCCCCTCATACTCTTTGTTGTAGTTTGCCCCTATCGGGATATGCAGACCGCTTTTGGAGAGGAGATTGTTGATCGCATAGTCGGTCGCTAACTGCCAAAGCCTCCCTCTGCGGTTCAGTTTGCGCTGCTGATGGGAGAGGACATGGTGCATGACGGCATTGGTGAGGATAAACATCACCTCCTCAACACTTCGACGCTCTAAAAAATCACTATTGTAAATAAACCGCTTTCCGTTACTCGCATACCCCGAGATATCAACGCTTGGCTCGAAGTTTAAGCGTGAAGCGAGCATCCCGAAATAGGGATATTTGACGGTCAATAAACTCTTAGCACGCAGGAGCAGTTGTTCGTGCGACATTATCGTAGCAGTGTGTTGAACTGTTTCATCCACAACGGCCAACTCTCGACATGATCAAGTTCGATTTTCCGTGCACGGAGGTCTTGAATAATCATCACCGCAAACTCACCGGGGAGTTTCAACGAATAGGTAATGAGATGGTTCAGTTTTTTACTGCTCGTGTAATCATCAACTCTCATGGATAAAGCGGTACAAAGGATATGCAAGGCGGAGGGGTCACTCGGTACATCGGTGCATTCACCTAGCATAATCGCATCTAAATCTGGAAGCTGTGAGGCAACGAGACGAAACCCCAGATACGATGCCGCCAACTCCTCTCCGATAGCACCGCTCACCATCGCCATCACCAAATCCTCTTCAGGGTTGGAAGCCATAATATCATGAACATACTGCCATGTTCGAGGTGTTGCAAACGATCTGCTCTCTGCATTAAAGACGAACAGTGCATCAGGGCGGTGGGAGATATAGGCGATGATTGAGGGCTCGATCCCCGCCCCTATCGCCCAGTTACGCCAATCCTCGACATTGGCTTCCATCTCCAGATGAACAAAACGGTTCGCCAGCGGTGCCGCCATCCGAAATACGACACCACGATCGCTCTCACGATTTCCCGCCGCCACAATCGCCCAACCATCCGGGAGACGATATTCACCGATTTTACGATCTAATATTAACTGATATGCAGAAGCCTGAACCATCGGTGCTGCGGTATTTAACTCATCCAAAAACAAAATCCCCCGCTCTTGCGAGCCATCAGGTAAAAATGCCGGAGGTGCCCAGATCGCCGTGTCGTTTTTGGAGTTAAAAAACGGAATACCCCGAAGATCGGTCGGATCGAGAAGCGACAAACGCAAATCGATAAACCCTATCCCCGCTTCATTGGCTATCTGAGCGACGATAGAGGATTTCCCAATTCCCGGAGGTCCCCATAAAAAGACGGGAACTTTACGTTCGCACAAATGAGCGAGGGAGCGTTTGGCACTTTGAGGATTCATGGTTTTCCTTATTCCCGTCATCCCGTACTTGATATGAGATCCATCTTAAAAAAAGTGCTGGATTCCCAATCGAGTTGAGAATGACGATGTTTTATTACTGTGATGCAATTATTATGCGAAAAAGATAGAACAGAAATTGTATTGAGTGTTTTATTACAATCTTGAAGGAACCCCACATGTCTATCCAAAGCTACATCAGCGAAAACAAACTCGAATGGATGATCGTTTACAATGCCGCCACTGATGCATACAAATACGCGTATCGCGGATGTCTCATCGTAACCGAAGGTAAAGTTATCACTGCGGATAAAAGCCTACCTCCAAAAGATATCGTTAAACAAGTTATCCTTGCAACCAACAGCGATACCATCGATTTTATGGCGCTTGAGCTTCAATCTTTGGATCTTTTCGAAAGTTTTGTTGCAAAATACAAAGAGTATTTGACTCCTGAAGGAAAATATCTCCTTTTCGTCTCTGACATTATCGGAAAAGGGTCATTTGTTTATGAGGGAATTACATTCAATACGTTTGCATTGGATGAAAGCTCTGTATGGAATGACTTGCTCGAACTCGGCGATCTTTCAAAAGGTGACTTGAAAAAGATGTCTGACAAAGAGAAAATCGATGCAGTTGCAAAAGAAGTTTCACGCAGTAATCTTCGTCTTAGCGACAAAACCTATGAAGAAATCAAAGCGTTACAACGCGGTGGAAAAGCTTCATTCGGGGCAGTGTAAACTGCTTTGTAATGCCCGCCTAAGCGGGTACTAGTCATTCCGTGCTACGACACGGAATCTACTTCTTAGTAAACTGGATCCCGTATCAAGTACGGGATGACAAAATGATTTTACTCTGCCCTCTTCTCCAAACACCCTTTTTCCATACAGTTGATCTTCGGCATTGCTTCGACATAACGATCGAGTATTTCAGAGACTTTTTTCTCATCAAATCCGCATAGCTTCTCGCTCCCGATCACCATTAACGGGCGACGGATTAGAATCGGGTTGGACATCAACAGTCCCATCGCTTCAGCTTCATCCAGCTCACTCGGCATAATTTCACCGTTTTTGATCGCGGGAGCGGCAGGATTAAACCAATCAACTACCTTTTTATCCCCCATAAAGCTGCGTAGAGCATCAGCATCCAAACCGTGTTCAAGGAGATTACGCTCGATCAGTGTACAGCCGCTTGAACGTAGAATCTGCTTTTGCTTGGCATTGGCGGCACAAAAAGGTTTTTCATAAAAGACTACTAACTTTACCATTATTCTATCCCGATTACCGCACGTCCGCGACGGTTAAGATAATAGGTCTCATACCCGTCATCCCCGATACTCATGCACTCACCCAAATACCCTTCATCGTAAAGCTCCGACATAATATTTTTAACCTCGGTTTTGTCCATTTGGGCATACTCGGCTATATCATCCGATTCGTAAATATTGTATTCCCACTCATCACTGAGATTAAAGATGGTTTTCATCACTTTGAGTTTTATCTCAGTCATGGGATTCCTTTAGGTGGGTTATTTGTTTTTGCAAAACAATGGCCTGGAGCGGATGGAGTTTCTCACGTGCAATCCACTTTTGGAACTCATCACTGTAATGCTGTTTAATCACTTCATGCAATTTTTGTACTTGATCATTCAGCTCCGACAATAGAGCCTTTGCTTCATCAAAAGTGTAGGTTTTGAGCGGTTTGAGCCGTCGCAGTACCCCTTGTACCAATTTCTCATTGATATGCTCCCCTGAGAGTTCTAAAAACTTCGATGCCCTCAAAGCTGTCGCGTAGTTCTCATTCCAAATACGGCCGTTGATCATCTGATCGCAGGCTTGATCTGTAAAGAGCGGAAAAAGGTTCAATACCTCCAACAGTTCGCTAAAATCATTATCGACAAGTGCCCGAAAAAGCATACGGCTACGGTTGCGGATATGGCGACGCAATTCAGGGTCACCGATAACCGATGGATTAAGCCGAGTAAATCGCTCCAATGCCCCCAGACGGGAGTGGTTAAACGCCATAATCGCCACATCAGTGTTCGGGTCACTCACTTGGACCGGATGCGAGCCGCTGGGACGATGAAACGCCCACAGCAATCGGGCTTCATCGTCTTCATGGTACAAGTAAATGGCATCACCCTGTTCCTCAAAATCCAAATCATCTTTGAGCAATTCGATATGCTCACGGTAAGTCAAAGTAGACGACGTCTCCATAACGCTCAAACCTTTTCAAATTTTTCTTCTCGCTGAGTAAAAACAGTGTCTGCATCGCGGGAGCTTTCTCCACCGTAAAATATCCATCACTGAGAATCACAGCAAGATTTTTCTCCCCTGCGTGAGTGTTTAGATACTCCAGTACCGGATCAAACTGCGTCCCTCCGTTCCCTTTGGCAAAACTAATATTAGGTAATATGCCTTGCGCGTCGTAGCTTATCTTCTCTTCGATATACACCCGTTCATCGAAGGGAATCACACTCACCTCGAAATCGTGACTCATGCGAACGATGGAGTCGATAATCCCTAAAAAACGGGCGAATACATCCGATGTGATGCTCATCGAGCGATCCAGAAAGATAAAAAAGCTCAAACGATTGCGATCATAGCGATATCCGGGGAGATATAGCCCTTGATGAATAAACCGGCGGTTGGGGTGGGAGAAATCGGACTCTTTATCGAAAAAACTCTCCGACATATAGGCATGTAACAACGTGTGCAAATCGATAGAGGGTTTGGTAATCTCATCGAACATCTCTAAAAGTGAGGCAGGGATATTCCCCTGCTTCCGCGCCGCCCCCATCGCTTGGATAATCAACGCATCCAGTTCCTCTTCGGCTACCTTCGTATCACCCTCGTGTTCAATGATATCCATCTTCTGCTGTGTGGGGTTATCTTCAGATTGTTGCCCTTCTCCCTCATCGCTCTCACGGTAGAGGCGTGGTACACTTCCTCTACACTTTTGTCGCGAAACGACTCGATCACCATCGCCTCTTCATCTGCTGATCCAACACGCTGAAAATCACTCAGCAAAAGCCCGATAACGATATCACAACTGCGATTCCACGTCGGCTTATCACGCCCAAGCATACGAAAGGGGTGTTTGAGGAGGATATGGAGCAGTACATGGGCATAGAGATATTTCAACTGTCCATCATCATACCCCATCGTTTTGCTCTCATCAACACGGATACTCACCCCATCGGTCTCGAAAAGCACATGAGGATTGTTCTGGTATTTATGGGGGATCGAGAGGGCTAGGACACTTAAAAAAGGGTGATCGAAAAGGAACTGAACCCGTATTTTTTCGAGACGCTCGTTAAAGGATATAGTCGCCATAGCGCTCAATCCACTCATCAAACTCCGCACACTCCGCGATAGAAGCATCTTTGACGATAGCGTCTTTGATGAGCATTACACCAAACTCGGTTGGCAAAATTTGCGCGAAACCAAACAGATGCTTCGATGCTTCCTCGCCTCCACGGTAAAGCTCCACCATCGCCGACACGAGTGCGTACAACAGTGCTGGTTCGCTTTTATCGATAGTGGGGTATTCACCTCTATAGATAGCCTGAACATCGGGGAGCTTTTCATACACTTTGACATAGGAGAGGAACTCTATTCCCGCCCCGTATCCGATCAACCCGTAAATGATGGGAGCGATACGGGAAGTATCGCTAGACGTCTTTAATACATTTGAGAGCATATGATAACTGCGCGGGGTTGCAAAAGCGGGGTTGCTGTCATCTTCACTCACCGGCTCAGAGGTCAGCAGATCAGGACGAAAGCTCAAAAATCCAATGACAAACGAATGTAACCCTTCTCGAATGGCGAAGAGTTTAAAATCCTCAAACCGCGCCTCGACACTTAGATGTACCATCCGATTCGCCAGCGGTGTAGGGAGACGAAACACCACCCCACGATCGGATATGCGGTTCCCGGCGCAGATGATCCGCCATCCGAGAGGGAGTTCATACTCTCCCATTTTACGGTTGAGGACGAGCTGATAGATCGCCGCCTGCACAGAGGGAGGAGCGGAGTTAAGTTCATCAAGAAAGAGTATACCGCTTGAGTCACGATCGCGCGGAAAAAAGATAGGCGGCATCCATACCGTCTGCTCATCACGAATTGCCGGAACACCGCGCAAATCGACGGGGTCCATTTGTGAAAGACGGACATCGACCAGTTCCAATGCATGTTTTTTCGCCACTTCGGCAACAATATACGATTTCCCAATCCCCGGCGATCCGTGGATAAAGACGGGGATATCGGCATCGATGAGCGTATCGAGATGGGTATAGAGTTCCGTGGTTGTAATCGATGGTGTCTTCACGCACTCGCCTCCGCAATCAGACACGTAAAGCAGTGTTCTTGATCATTGCACGTTGCACACGCGGGTGCAACCATACCGATCGCATCGTAGAGAAATTTTTTCCAGAGTTTATCTTTGGGCTTAAGTTCAGCAAGGCGTGGAAAATGTTCTGCCATATATGAACCCATCTGAACACGGCTTTTAAAGCCTAAATCTTGGTAGAGGTGGTTCATCTCCAACGATTTTTTGGCAATCAGTGGCGCAATAATATAACGGGCTTCATCGTTAATGGCATATTTTTTCAGATAGTTTTCGATTTTCTCACGCATCACATCATGCTCGCTCATCACATTCTCCTTGGAGTATATAAACGAACAATTGCAATTTTTAGTCTAGAGTTTATCCAGATTCTTCGGAGCCTTTTAAAAATAAAATCTAAGCTATAATTCGCGTATTAATATAAGAATCCAAACACAATTGAGGACAAAGCTTGCTTACTTCGACCAATATAGAAGAGTTGATTACAAAAGCCACAAAGTACTTAGGTGGTCTTTTACATGAAGCATTTCATCACAGCGATAAAGAAAATGCGATTGTGGTGTATGACAGACGATGTCTGATTGCTACTATTTTGATGGAGGGGTACAAACGCGCCCTCCCCCATGCAAGGATGATCGATTTCGACGAACACGAGCCCCAAGAGGTTCGGGCACTTTTAGAAGCTCTGAATCCCTCAGATTTGGTAGTGTTGATCCAATCGACCAATTTCCGCCTCGATGCATTCCGTTTGCGTGTCGAGCTCTTTAAACTCAAACTCAAAGTAATAGAACATCCCCATCTGAGCCGTATGTCGGACGATGAAGCATCCTATTTCATCGATTCGCTGGAATACGACAAAACGTATTACCGACATCTAGGTCGTACCCTCCAGTCTAAAATAGATCAAGCACCCATGGGGGTACTCGACACTGGCGGAGAACTACTGATCTATGGTTCTCCGTTCGAGTCTGCCAAAGTCAACATCGGCGATTACACGGGATTACCCAACTGGGGCGGTCAGTTCCCTCTGGGGGAGGTGTTTACCGAAGCGCAAGATCTCAGAGCCGTTCACGGACGGGTCAAAATTTATTGTTTCGGGGATGTAACGTATAAAATCAATACCCCTGAAACCCCTATCACCCTCATCATCGAAGAGGGGCAAGTCGTGGCGTGTGAAAATTCGACTCCTGCGTTTGATCTAATATTATCTAATATACGCCGAGATGAGGGGGGAGTCGTTTGGATACGGGAACTCGGTTTTGGACTCAACCGTGCCTTTAGCAAAACGCGCACCGTCGCTGATACCGGAACCTATGAGCGCATGTGCGGAGTGCATATCTCACTGGGGGCGAAACACGGCACCTACGGCAAACCCGGTTTTAAACGCCGTGACGGACTCTATCACGTCGATGTTTTTGCCGATACCCATACGTTTTCTCTTGGGGATGAAGTGATCTATAGAGATGGGGCTTTTGTAATTTAAGGTATTAATATCACTTGCATCGTTTCAAACAGATTATTTGCTATAATCGTTATTATGAATAAAGAACAAATCTTAGATTATCTTAGAAATGTCAAAAGCACGTATGCGCAAGAAGGATTTTTGATAGAAGCCCTTTTCGGATCATACTCACGTGATGATGCCGATGCGAAAAGTGACATCGATATTCTCGTCGAAGCAACACCGCAATTTGCCTCAAAATACGGTTTTCAAGCCTTTGAGCGCATCCGTCAAATCCAAAATGAGCTCAGTAGTGCCCTCGGTGCTAAAGTCGATCTAGCAGATCGCACGGGGATGGGAAAAACGGCTAAAAAATTTATCATTGATCGGGCTATTTATGTCTAAAGAGTCGATCAAATTAGCCTAATTCACCCGCAACTTCGTCCGTCCCGTAAACAACTTCAAAAAATCGTATATATCGCTCAGGAAAAAAGCCTTCGTATCCTGATGTTCGAATCGTTGCAACCATGCACGCTCTTTGTTCAGTATCCCGCGACAGGGGATAACAAACTCTTCGCGCGGCAGAAGCGGTTTGAGCATACCGCAATCATTGATCGCATAAACAACCGCTTCAAATAACTCATCGAGACGATCATCTTCGTCGTAGTGGTAAAGTTTGCCGTCCATTTTGTAAAAACGGTAGATCCCCAATATCTCGTGAGCTTTGTCTATTTCACTCATAGTATCCCTTTGTACGGCATTGAGTGGGCAATGGCTACCGCTTCATTGGTAACGTTTCCGTCATAAGTATTTAATGCCCCTCTATAGATTTCATCGTGCAACAGTACTTCCAACGGGGTTGAAGCGATTTTAATCGCGTACGGCAGTGTTGCATTGGTCAGGGCAACCGTCGAAGTACGCGGATACATTCCGGGCATATTGGCAACACAGTAGTGAACGATACCTTCAATCTCGAACGTCGGATGTGAATGAGTCGTCGCATGAGACGTTTCAAAACAGCCCCCCTGATCGATAGAGACATCGACTAAAACAGAGCCTTTTTTCATCAAACTCAGCATATCGTTGGTGATGAGTTTAGGGGCCTTTGCCCCCGGAAGCAATACCGTTCCGATAATCAAATCAGCCGTTTTAATACACTCCAATATCGTATCGTAGGTAGAGTATAGCATTGTCACATTGGGTGCCATCACATCGCGCAGATAGGTGAGTCGTTCGGTGTTAATATCGAGCATCACTACTTCTGATCCCAGACCTGCTGCCGCATCCGCCGCCGATTTACCCGCTACCCCTGCTCCCAGTACCACAACACGGTTGCGCTCCACCCCAACCGCACCGCCGAGAAGTCGTCCGCTTCCGCCATTGTAGCGTCCCAAATGCACGGCACCAAACAGCGTTGCCATCCGTCCGGCAATCTCGCTCATCGGTTCTAACAGCGGTAATCGTCGCCCTACGCGAAGTGTCTCATACGCCAGCGCAGTGATTTTTTTTGCACACAAAACTTCGGTTAGTTTTTTATCTGCGGCAAGATGAAGATAGGTAAAAAGGATCTGATTTTCTTTTAACCGGTTGTATTCGACCTCTATCGGCTCTTTAACCTTTACAATCATATCGGCAGCCGCATAGAGATCATTGGCGCTCTCTATTAATACAGCCCCGGTATTTAGGTACTGCGCATCCTCAAAACCGCTGCCCAAACCCGCACCCCGCTCAACCATAACACTATGACCGGCTTTAATCAACTCCATAACCCCAGATGGAGTCATACCGACACGGAACTCGTCCGTTTTAATCTCTTTTGGTACTCCGATAATCATACTTTCCCCCCTATTGCTACTGCATAGAGCAGTGGCTTTTCTGACCAGCGGGATGCTTCTTCATCATAGAAAGCTCCGATCCCGCTGCAGATCGCATTGTGATGTTCACACGTCCTATAGAGTTCTTGCGCATAGATTCCCGCTTCGATGTGAGAGTCTGCACAAAAAATTTCCGCAAAAATCAATACTACCATATTTGATCCTGAAATAAAACGCTGATCTAAAAGCAGATGGAGTATTTCAGAATTAAAATTTCCACTCACGGCACATTTCCCGTTACGATACAAACCCGGATGCATAGCGTGTGCCTGAAAGAGAAACGGTACAATCTCAAGAGAAGGGGGGGAAGGTATCGACATAAGTGCTTGAATAACCGTATCACTCATAGCATTCGGGAAAAATTCCCGTGCGCTGCGGCGTAATGCATTAATGGAAAGAAAATCTTCATAGAAAAGCGTATCGGGGATTTCGTTATAGACGGGAGTACTCATCACAGTCTCGATAAGTGCTTCTAAATTCTCACTGTAATCGGTCGGTTGTACACACATAAGCGGTTTGCTTAAATGCTTTACACTACGCTCACTTATCTCGCCTATTCCATAAACCGCCCCGATCACCTCATCCTCACCCATTCCCAGTATACTCTTGAGTTGTTCGTTTACTGACATTTTTGTTAAACTAAGCCCAAAATGTCGTACTGAAGCACAAAGTGCATGGATTTGATGCCCTAAATCGAGATACAGATAGCGCCAAGCGCGTAAGCCGTATTTCCATGATGATCGAAACGGCACCAAAGATAGGACCGCGATAACCCCGCTAAAGCGTTTATCCAACCCGACATACGGTTCTATCCCCTCCCCTGCAATCTCAGCGATCATAACCAGCTCTTCATGTAAAACATCGAGATGATAAATACCGCTGAGCAATCCTGCGACATTGCGGAGCTGAACATAGATCTCTATTGGGTGAAGATTTCCGGCGGAGGGGACATTGAGACGGCGGTAGGGCTTTTTGGCAATGATATGCTCATCGGTAATGCATCGTGTTTGTACGAGCCATTCTAACGAAGGGTGATCCCTCAGAGGGACACGATAGCAAAAATGGGGGTACTGTTTAAACGATGAAGGTTGCGACTCCCAATCCAAAAACGATTGTTGATTAGCAACCCACTCACGGGTGAGGAGGGTTGATTCACGCACTGCGCAGTTGGTTAAACACGTCGCGGTTACTGGTGAGTTCGATGGCACTGAAACCGTCTTCATTATGCATTCCGGCATTCGCACCGAGCGATAAAAGCATTTTAACGCATTCCAAGCGTGAAGCGGATGCGGCGTACATCAGTGCCGTCGTCCCCTCTTCATTGGTATCATTGATATCGGCACCTGCCTCTACAAGTAAACGTATCACTTCAGGTGACGCCGCATAACAGGCATTAAAGAGAACTCCGTTAAAGTCATCGTTAATCGCGTACAAATCCGAACCGGCTTCGATAAGGCGCGATACCATCATGGCATTGCCTTCCAATGCGGCCAGCATCAGCGGAGTATTACCGTTAAACCCACGGTACTCGAGATCATCCGGGTGAAAGCCTCTTTCATTTAACCATGTAATATACTGTTCTACCATCACAAACTCCTTAGCAGAATTTTTTATACACCCATCCAGTTTTCATGGTCGTGTCCTTTTTTCTTGAAGTTGGCTGCTTTATCAACCGCTTCAATACATTTATCATAATCGACTTCATCCGTAATCTCAGGAACCACCTCAAAATAGCTGATCATCCCCTCTTGGTCGATAACGAATACGGCACGCGCCAGACGATCTTTAAGTTTCCCCTCGGTAATCAAAATTCCGAATTTTTTTGCAAAATCACGATTGGTATCGATTACAATATCGGCACTGTCAATACACTCTCGTGTGACAAAATCGTTGACAAATTCGGCATCGTCTGTCGTAATCATTACTGTTTTGAGCTTTTTAAACTGCTTGATAAGATCATTGAATTTCTTTGCACCCAATGAACACACTTCGGTTTTCAGTGAAGGGATCGCAATGAGCAATTGTGCGCTCGGAGCAATCATTCCGATAACGTTTTGACTTCCATCGAGGTTTGTAACACGTGCAGCCGGAGCTTCACGCCAAATACTCATCTCTTTTCCCTCTAAAGGGGTTGGTGTTCCATGAACGGTAATTTGCATCGTCTCTCCTTTTTGGATCATTTTGAGAATGTAGTGCAAAATCAGTTCTACAAACTGCCTATTTTTTATCCATGTGAATACAGGTTCATTGTTTTATTTTGTATTACAATTAGTGAATAACTTATACAAAAGATGATGACATGATGACCTATGAAGCCAATATCCCAGATCGTGAAGAGTGCCGCACCTGTGCACTGACTTTTGCGTATAAAGAGATTAACCTCCTTTATGAAGTCGCCGTTATGCTCACCAGCACGACTGAGATCACAACAAGTATCGAAAAAGCGATGCGTCGTCTTAAACAACACGGATATTTGGAACGCTGTGCCCTCTTCCGTAAAAAAGAGGATACCGAGGAACTTGAGCTTTTAGCATCGATCGATTTGGAACCCTATCAGAAAAAAGTGGCAACGTATCGTTTCGGGGAAGGTGCAACAGGTTTGGCAGCAAAAAGCCGTGAACCGATCGTCATCGAAAATATCCATAATAACATCAACTATCTCAACAAAATGGGAAATATTTCCACCCAAATGGTCTCCTATGTTGCGGTTCCGCTCCTCCAAGACGAAGAGGTCATCGGAGTTATTTCTGCCAACATCGGAAAGAGCAGCCCTCTAAACTTCGACGAAATTGTCCGTATGCTTACTATTGTCGGTTCACTCTTCGTAGGATCACTCAAAGCACAACAAACCATTACCGAAGAGAAAGAGTCTCTCACCGAACTCAAAACGTATTACAAAGAGGAGATGCAAAAAGATTATAAATTCGAAAATATCGTCGGACGTTCTACCCGTATGCAACAAGTATTCGGAATGATCAATACCGTTGCTCCGACCGATGCTACGATCTTGATTCGTGGAGAAACGGGGACAGGGAAAGAGTTGATTGCAACGGCGGTCCATAATCTCAGCCGCCGCCAAAATGGCCCGTTTATCAAACTAAACTGCGCCGCTATCAGTGAAACACTCCTCGAATCGGAACTCTTCGGTCATGAAAAAGGGGCCTTTACCGATGCGAGAGAGATGCGCAAAGGGCGTTTTGAACTCGCTGACGGCGGAACCTTGTTTCTCGATGAGATCGGAGACATCACCCCATCCCTCCAAGTTAAACTGCTCCGAATTTTACAAGAGCAGGAGTTTGAGCGAGTCGGGGGAAATAAAACGATCAAAACCAATGTCCGCCTCGTCGCGGCGACCAACCGTAATCTTGAAGAGATGGTGCGTAAAGGAGAATTTCGTGAGGACCTGTTTTATCGTCTCAACGTTATTCCGATCAACCTTCCGCCGCTTCGTGAGCGATACGAGGATGTGAAACTCCTCATCGAGCACTATCTCCACCGATTTATGAAAGAGCACCGTAAAAACATGCATATTTCTAAACCGGCAATGGAGCTGTTACTCGATTATCCATGGCCGGGAAATATCCGTGAACTCCAAAATACCATGGAGCGGATTGTACTCATCTGTCCTGATGGTGAAATCCAACCGGAAATGCTGAGCCATGTATTGCCGTTTAATTACCAAAAGCTTTACATGCAGCCTGAATCAGTTGCTCAACCTCAATCGATGCCGACATCGAATCCATCTGCCATGCCGACACCAGCGCCACAGACATCAGGACCGGTAACCCGTAAAAGTCTTCAAGAGTTGGAAAAAGAGTCGATTATCCAAGCACTGATCGATTCACACGGTATTCAGACCAAAGCGGCTCGTGCATTGGGAATGAGTGCCCGTCAGATCGGATATAAAATCAAACAGTATGAGATCAACCTCTAACGTATCTCTAGGTGAACACTGTTTTTCCCCTCTTCTTTAGCGCAATAGAGGGCTTTATCCGCTCGGTCCATTACCATCTCCAACGTTTCACCCGGCTGTACCAATGTCAATCCGAAACTGCACGTGAGATGGGTAATCGTTTTAAACGGGTGTTCATCAATCCGCTTACGAATCTGTTCTGCAATTTTCATCACCGTTAATGGATCCGTGTATCGGAGCAATATTGCGAATTCTTCGCCACCCCAGCGTACAAACAAATCGGATTTACGAATCGAACGGCTGACCAGTGAAGTCAATTCTTTAAGGACCAAATCACCGATATTATGACCGTAGGTATCGTTAATACCTTTAAATCCGTCAATATCGAACATCAATAAAAACAGCGTAATGCTATAGCGCTCTTTGAGGCTTTGATGGGCTTGAAAGACCTCTTCGAGTAATCGGCGATTTCCGATCCCGGTCAGCGTATCGGTTGTTGCCATTTTAAGCAACCCTTTTTCCCCTTCGTTTACCATCCCCATGAGAGAAGTGAGCATATTGTATTCGTGCTTGATAAAGGGGGTCAATTGATTGTAACACAGAGAAAGAAGATGACGTTGATCCATAACGCCAACCAAATCGTCCAAGTGGGTAACGACGATTTTATCAAACCGTGCATGCTTCATCTCATCAAGAACCTCGGCAATGCTCATCGTCGAATGAAACGTCTTAAGCGGTGCGGTCATAAAGGTTTTAACCGGCAGCATTAAATTGTCCCAATCACTTAGGACTCTCACCATATCTTTGAGCGTTATAATCCCAACTGACAGTGCTCTCTCTGTGATGATAACAACATCGGTAGTATATGCTGTAAAGTATTCAAATACCTCACGCATCATCACATCAGCATCAAACGTCCGTACCTTGCTTTCATAATCAAAAAGTTTACCGATCGGGGTCGAATGCGTTAGAGCCAATGCTTCTACTATCACATATTCCCCTTAAATCGTATTTTCTATATTGCAGTGATATAAAAAATGCATTAAATCCGGGGCTTGATCTTTCAGTATTTGAATATCATTAAAATACTGTTTGAGCGGTACACCGTAAAGACGTTTGAAGTCATTCAAAAAATGGGACTGATCGTAGTAACCGTTTTCCCTCACACTCATAGAGTCGTAATTGTTTTCGTACAATGCTTGAATCATCTTTTTGCGTTTAATCGTGATGATGTAGGTAGAGAGATTGATCCCCAGATATTTTTTAAAATAACGCCGCAGCGAACTCTCAGAAATACCGAAATGTTTGGCAACCTCTTTTGTCGCATTGGTCGGCAGTTGCGTAAAATTGGCATTGACATAGCGGATAATCTCACGTGTAATGGTATAAGAACGATGCTGGGATTCCCCATTCATCATTTCTTCGACCGATTGAATGTATTTTACTGCCCGATCCTCTGCTGGAACGTTAATATTAATCATTGATCCCGGAGCGATATGGTTGACCATCGAAACGATCGGAGTATCGGTGAGTCTAAACATACCGCATGCACTCAGACGGATAATCGTCAATTCTTGACACGTGTCTTTAAATACTATTTTTATTTTTGGGGCATGGGTAAATTTACCGCACACTAAATCACCGTCAAATTCATATTTTTTGCCGTCTATTTCAAATGCGAGAACGGCACATCCATTATTTAAAATAATATGTTCATGGACAGAAGGGGCACCGATAAATTGAAAATCTTGCTCTTTTTTATAGTGGTAAGTTGGAATGTGATAGATAGAATCGATAAAAGGGCTTTGGTGGCAAATAATATTCATACATAAAATCCTTTAACAGCGCTAATGATAAGCTACGGAGAGAAAAATGTCTTGTAAAATTCCGCCAATTAAACGAAAAAAAATGTCTTATGAGAATTTTTAGGATAGTTTTATGAAAAAATCGGAGAAAATACCCATTCAAGGAGTGAATGGGTGGAGAAAATATCAGTCGCCGCGACGTACAGCGACAACTTCTGAAGGGAATTTTTTTACGCCCGGTTCGATAAACCATGTTTCGCCGTTGCTGAGTTTTACCTCACCGCCCCATTTTTCTTCACTGTCAAACTCTGACGTGAGAATCGTCTCTTCCATATCTTTTTTTGCAACATAAAAAGAGATTGCTCCCTTAGAGTCGTAACGTAACATAACTTTTGCCATTGTGTATCCTTTGTATTGTATGTATTAAATTCATCGCACTACTGTGCATGAAAAAACTTTCGTATCCGATGCCACCAATCCGATGAGAGATGCCCTTCGAATGTTATGCGTAAAAAAGTTGCTGCGAGGCGGCGAATAATCGTATTGACCTCATAATTTTTACCATCATGTTGGGGAAAATCATCCCGATAATGGACACCACGGCTCTCTTCACGCGCTAATGCCGACATGAGCATTGCTTCTGCCACGGTGAGAGCATTACGAAACTCGATAATCGACATCAGCTCGACGTTATCGGTCCGTTCTTTATTAACACAACACAATCCTGATGACATCTTCATCAGATAATGGACGTATTCCAATGCATTGGCAAGCGAATCATGGGTGCGGAAAACCCCTGCATTTTTATAAAGATTATTGCCGAGGTTACGACGCATCGTGTTGATATTAAATCGACTTTCGCCTTCGATGATACTATCAACGTAGCGTAGTTCTTGTGCAACCTGTGCATAATCGATAGGATGGAACACCCCTTTTTTAGCCGCTTTGGCCGCTTCTGTACCGGCGACCTTACCAAAATAAGCGGCTTCAAGCAGGCTGTTACCGCCCAAACGGTTTGCTCCGTGTACACCGTTATGGGCACATTCACCACAGGCAAAAACATTTGCAATATCCGTAGAGGTATCGTTGCGGCTCCAAATTCCGCCCATGGTATAGTGAGCGGAT